>JAPPDF010000014.1 GCA_028875575.1 Acidobacteriota bacterium | reverse complement strand
AGGGGGAGTCGCAGAAGCCGAGCCGCAGGCGAAGGCTGATGCGGAGGGGGGCAAGTCTCGGCTCCGGAACGTGCGACAGGGTGGCCGGGTGCCGCATCGCAGGGAAACTGAGCGGCGCCGAAGGGGAGTGCATGCGGGCGGGACGCCCGCGCTCCCGGGGGGCGCCTCCTCCCATCACTCTTGCTCCTTTAGGGGACGCGTACCGGCTTGCCGGGCCTCAGCCCGGCCGATGCGGCAGAGCCGTCACGCTTGGTGGCCCTTCGTGGATCACTCTTTTTTCCTTGGTTTCAAGTGAGCCGTTTCCTGAAGCAATCCTGTGCATCGATGTTAGTCATTCGTCCAAATTAGGTCCCGGGTTACGGGACGCCCGTGCTCCCGGAAGTGCCAATCACCCCTCCGGAGCCCTCCCCCTCAATTCTCCGTTTCCTGCAATGAATAGCCTCCGTTGGGGGGATCGAAGTAGCCGTTGCCGTCGACGTCGACAAAGACCGGGTTGGTGAAAGAGAAGGAGCGGTAGTTTTCGAAAGGCTTTTCCCAGGGGGTCTGGGAAGAGGCGATCACCAGAACCCAGCTATCCTGCCGGCATTCCACCACCAGTTCAGTGTCAAACTTCCAGGGCTTCTCGGTTTCCTCCGGGGGCGGAACCGAGTAGGTCTTGATCACTTCGCCGTTTCGGATCACTTCCAGGGTTTCGACCGGAACCCAGGGAGCCGACTGCAGTTGGATTCTGAGAGAAACCGAGCGATCCGGGTCGGTGATCACCGATCCCACCGGCGAACCGTTGCCGGTAAAGTGGAGGAAGGGCCCCAGGCTGCCGGTGACGGCTCGTCGCTTGACGGCCTGGACGACCTCGCGAGGGTCGATTTCCCAGGGGTTGTCGGTTTCGGAAGCCACGTAATTTCGGGGATAGCCCAAGGAATCCTCGGGGTAGCGATGGGCATCGGTGTTGGCCACGCCGGCCATCAGCGCCCCGCGATTCAGCAACCGGTACCAGTCCTGGAGTTTCTGATCGACCAGTTTGGTGCGGCCGATAATGGTTTCGCTCTTGTCGGTGATGGCGTTGAGAATCTCGAAGCTGTCGAAGCCGGTTTCGAAATAGGGGTAGTCGAAGGCTCCGGTGTCCGCGTTGAGCCGCTCATCGAAATAGCCGCTGATGGGGCTGGAGGTCCAGCGCCGCGGGTGGTTGACCTGCACGATCTGCTCGCCCGGTTCCTGCCTGACGATGCGCAGGAATTCTCCCGGGGTCCGGATGCCGTGGCGAAACTCGCGCCGTCCCCAGCGATCGATCTCCAGGGGAAAGCTGTTGAAGTGGCCGAAGGCGGTGTCGATTTCCGAACCGACGGTGGAGGTGATGAAGCGCTCCAGCTTGAGCGCGCGAATGTGGGGGGAATAGTCCTTCAGGATGTTGTGGTCGGTGGCCGTGAGCAGGTCGATCCCTTCGGCAGCCGACGTCATGGCCCCGTCCCGCATGGCGTATTGGAGATGCAGATGGAAGTCGGCCGAGATGAACCCGGTGGTATCCACCACGCGCTCAAGGGTCGAATCCAGATAGGCCGTCTTGCCTTCTTCGATCTTGACCTTCTGCCGGTCCAGCGAGTATTCGGTCCCGCGCGACACATAGACCTGGTATTCGCCGACGGGGAGTGTCTTCAGATCCCGTCCGGAAGCCGTCACCAGGAAGTGCTGGAATCGCCCGACCGTGGGCAGTTCTTCCCGTCCATCATCATAGGTGAAGTAGAGCCGGGCCGGCATGTGCAGATGGGACCCGGCTTCCTTGACTTCCAGGGCGAGCTTGCCCACCTTCCCTCCTAGTTGGAGAACATGAATCTCATCGGGGTCGGGTTCGGAGGCCGGCAGAATGTCCTTCCAGTGGCTTCCCAGCGTCCCGATCAGCAGGGCCAGCAGAAGTCCCACCCGCATCCAGGATGATTTCGAAAGGCGTGTCGTCGGCATCGGATCCCCTCTCCCGGTAGTTCCCGGTTTGCCTCGGGCGCTTTTTGGAATAGTCCGGATTGGCTTGTCCCGCATTATCCCCCTTATTGCTCCCCTTGTGAAAACTGAAAATAGCTCTTTCGGGTGCGACTTGGCGAAAAATGCTGTCCGACCACAAAAGGCACAAAGGTCACATGATCGTTTTTGTGCCTTTTGAGGCCATTCCCGGCAAACGGTCACGCTGCCGAGTTTTGCAAAAGGCTCGTTACTTACAGGAGATTGACAGCGGTCAGTATGTGCATTACTATTCTGTCATATATGTATTACAAATGCAGAGGAATTCAGGGGCGCAAAAATGAAAAGCCTGACGCTCAGACTGGATGAAGCGCTGTACCTCAAAATCTCGTCTTTGGCCGCAAGACAAAGAACCACCCGTTCGGAAGTCGTCCGCCGCGCACTGAACATCTGCCTGGACAAGGACGACCGGTTTCCAATGGGTTCGGTCTTCGAATTGGCTCATGATCTGGCAGGAATCCTGGCCGGTCCCTCCGACCTGTCAAGCAACAAGGCCCACTTGAAAGAATTTGGCCAGTAAGTCATATGCTCAAGGCTGTCATTGTAGATTCGGGCCCCCTGGTTGCATTCTTCAACCGGAATGACCGGTTCCACCTTTGGGCAAAGGAGAAATGGGAGGGAATCGCCCCTCCGCTGCTTACCTGTGAAGCGGTTCTGGCCGAGACCTGTTTTCTGTTGCGAAACCTTCCGGGAGGAAGCCGAGCCGTCTTGGAGTTGGTGAATCGGGGAGTGATCCAGACCCCGTTCCAGTTGGAGGATGAAGTGCAAGGCATAGTGAGTCTGATCGGTCGCTATTCGGATGTCCCCATGTCCTTGGCCGACGCCTGTTTGGTTCGGATGGCTGAGCAACGTGCGCAAAGTAGAGTATTGACCCTGGATGGGGATTTTCTCATCTATCGAAAAAACAATCGCCGAGTCGTCCCGGTGATTATTCCGGGTTGATCGGGTGGGTGCGTATCCATGGAATTTCGGAAGAGAGCAAGATCCAAGCCTATTTTGGGTTTCCTGATGGTGGGGCTGTGTCTGCTGGAGGGAGCGTCGGCGCAGACCAATGAGCGATTCCTGATTGTCAGTTGGGGGGACGTGATCTTTGGGCGTCAGGGCGTCTCCAAGCTGGATACTTCCGAAAAACTGCGTCGGGCCATCGAGGGTTGGCGAGCCAGGGGAGTCGACAAAGTCCTGTTTCGGGTCGATGACTTCCGTGTGCTCCTCTTTCACGACGTCTACGCGGACCCGAACATCCCCTATTTGCGGGAGTGGGCCAGGATCTCCCGCCGGGCCTGGGAGGAAGGACTGGTCGACACCGCCGTCACTGTATTGAAGCAGGCAGGAATCAAAGCCTACATGTGGATTACCATCACCGATGAGGGGGCCCCGCCCGACGTGCTTTTCAACTATGGCAAGGGGCTGTCCTTCCGGGCCTGGCAGTCTCGATTCACCCGGGAGAATACCCACGTCCTGGTCTGCGATCGCAGCCTGACGCCCAATCAACGCCAGTTTCAATGGGGAGTGATGGAGTATGCCTATCCGGAAGTACGACGATACATGCTGCAGACCATTCGCGCTTTTTCCGACAAGTTTCCCTTCGACGGAGTTTTCTTGAGCCTCCGTTCCCATTCCCCTCCGCCCCGGCATGCCGACCAGTTCGGCTTCAATGAGCCGGTAGTGCGGGAGTTCAAGAAACGATATGGCCGCGATATCCTCCGCCAGGACTTCGATTTGAACCGGTGGCGCGAGCTGAGAGGGGAGTACCTCACCACCTTCCTGCAGGAAGTCAAATCCCACCTGGAAACTACCGGGCAAAAACTTGCCGTTGGAGTCCAGCAGGGGGAGCACATCGGCCCTCCCTTTGGGAACATGAGGATTCAGTGGCGGCGTTGGGTCTCGGAGAAGATTATCGACGAGTTGTTCGTGGGTCACATCACCCGGGTGCGTTCCCGCTATCCCAATCGCGCGCAGAGAGGTTGGGGCTACTTGCAGAACCAGGAGGAAGGGGTGGGTCTGCCGCCCATCGAAGACGCCCTTCGCCGCGACTACGGGCCGCTTTGCAGCGAGCACGGGGTCAAGCTCTACGTGGAACCGGGCAACTTCTACCGCCATCACAAACAACCGGCCTATGGCAGCGGGGCCCAGCCCCCCGAGGTGGGGGAAAAGCTGGTGGCTGAGATTCTGACCATCCCCGGCGTGACGGGAATCCCGGTTCGATACGACGACGTGACCGAATCGGATGGGATGAAGTGAAGAGGAATAGTCGGGTCCAGTGACTAATGAATATCCGCAGCCGGTCCCTTGCGCATCAGCCGATGCGGGCTAGGCCGGAGGGTGCTTGGGGAAGTCCATGAAGACACACCTTCCCCGATGCCGGTCGATCTCCTTCCAGGAAGAAATCTCGAAATCGGCGCAGAACAGGCCACAGGTGGGAAGGTTGTCGAGGAATGAGGTGCAGAGGAAGTTGACCAGGTCGGTCAACCCCGGGTTGTGCCCGACCAGAAAGATCGTCTGATCGGCATCGTCCAGTCCCCGGAGGATGCCGATCAGGTCGACGACCCCGGCGCCGTAGAGCCGGTCCATGCGAGTGATGCGCCCGGCAGGAAATCCAATGGCGTCGGCAATGACCTCGGCCGTCCGGATGGCCCGCCTGGCCGGGCTGGAGAGCAGGCGGTCCGGACCCAGGGAGCGCCGGGCCAGCCGCCGGCCCATTTCGGGGGCGTCGGCCTTGCCGCGCTTGTTCAGAGGCCGGTCGAAATCCCTCGACCCGGGATCTTTCCAACTGGACTTGGCATGGCGGATGACAACCAGTCGCTTCATCGTCAGGTATCGGAGGCGACGCAGTAGAGAAACTTGCGTCCCCGCATAAAGAGTTCCTTGTCGACGATGGCGGGCGAGGCGTCGAATGCATCTTCCAGGGTGTTCCTGGCCAGGACCTCGAATTCGGGACTTCGCCGGATCACCAGGGTGGTTCCGTTCTGAGACGGCAGGTAGACGCGGTCGCCGGCTCCTACCGGAGAGGCGTAGACACCCTCGATTCCCTCCAGCCTGAGGGGGCCGTAATGGGCCTCGCCGGTCTTGGCGTTGAGGCAGGAAAGGATGCCGTTGTTGCCCTTGACAAAGTAGAGCAGGTCCCCGTAGAGCAGCGGAGACGGAATATAGGGGGTGTCACGGTCCAGCTCCCAGGCGATAGCCTCTGAGCCGGTAATGTCCCCTTGAGCCGATCCAATCCGAATGGCCTGCAGTACGTTTCCTCTAAATCCGCTGGTGACGAAGACGAGCCCCTTCGAGGACACGGGCGAGGGTATGGCGTTCAGGGTCACGCCGCTGCCGTCCCAGAGCAGGTCTCCGGTCTCCAGGTCGTAGCTGCGTACCCGGTTGGTGGCGCTGGTGACCACCTGCTTCCGCCCTCCATGCTCGACCACGATGGGGCTGGACCAGGAGGTCTCCTCATCCCGGGGAACTCTCCACAATTCGTCTCCCGTACGCTTGTCGAGGGCGACGATGAAGGAGTCTCCCTGATGGTCCCAGATGATGACGATCTTGTTTCCGTAGAGGAGGGGAGAGCTGCCTTCCCCGAAGTGCAATCGAACCGTCATATCGCCCAGATCTTTTTCCCAGACCGGATTGCCTTTCATGTCCATACAGTAGAGACCGAAGGATCCAAAGTAGGCGTAGACGTGTTCACCATCGGTGACGGGCGAGGCGGATGCCCAGGTGTTGGCGCCGTGGGTTCCCTCGTGGGGGCCCTGTTCCCGGGTGGTTCGCTGCCAGACGACCTTCCCTGTCTTGCGGTCCAGCGCCAGCAGGGCGAACTTCAACACCTGGGTCGGTTTGATCTGCCCCTCCCCCTCCACCGGGTTTTTCTTTTCGGTGGGGATGGCTGTGGCCACGAATATCGTTTGATCCCAGACGATCGGGGAAGCGTGGCCTTTGCCCGGGATGGCCACTTTCCAGCGAACGTTCTTCCCCTCCGACCATTCCACCGGCGGGTCGCCGGCGGGAGCAACTCCCGTAGCTTCCGGGCCCCTCCACTGGGACCAGTAGGTCTGGCTGTCTGCCGGGGTTTCGGTCCCCCCCAGCCACAAACCCACCGCAACGCCTCCAATCACAATTCCGGCGATCCATCTCATCGGGCTTCCTCCTCTGCCAGTCCCTCGTTCCGTAGTTTTTCAACTCCCTGGTGCGGCGTTCAGTATACACTCGCCGACCCTTTCCGCAGGCGGCTTAAATTGGACGGGTGGAGGATATATTGGCGGCATGCCATCCCGCCGCGCCCGTGAACCAGGCTCCACTGCGACCGGACCCGATCCCGTCCTTTACATTCTTGCCGCTCCGGCGTTACATTAGGGCCACCTGGAACGACGAGGGAGTTCGATCATGCGCGTTATTCTTTTCCTGGTGAGCTGGGCCGTGTTCTCCACCGGTATGCTGGCCGAAGACGCAGCGACCTTCACACCCCGCTCCGTTGCCGTCATGTCCGACGGTTCGCTGATCATCAGCGACGATGTCAAGTACCGCATCCTGGGTTTGGATCCGACCGGCGTCCTGACGGTTCAATTGGAACGGGGAACCGTCGATCCGGGGTCCGGCCGGAAGGTGGACCTGGGCCGACCGGTCGGCATCGCCCTGGATGGAGGCGACAATCTCTACCTGACGGACCGGAACACCCATCGGATCTTCCGCATAGACCGCCAAAGCGGGGTGGTGACCACCGTGGCCGGCAACCGCGAGTTCGGCTACCGCTATGACGATGTGGCTGCCACCGAAGCCAGCCTGTCCACTCCCGTGGGTGTGACTCTGGATCGAGAGGGCAACCTTTATTTCGTCGAGCAGAGCAGCCGCCGGGTTCGCCGAGTGGACGCCCAGACCGGCCAGATCGCCACCGTGGCGGGCAGCGGCAGAACGGGCTTCAGCGGTGACGGCGGCCCGGCCACGGATGCGGCTTTCGAAGTGCCCTTCGACGTAGCGGTGGATCGCCGCGGCAACCTCTTCATCGCCGACACCGGCAACCACCGCATACGCAGGGTGGATGCCGGGACCGGGCTGATTTCGACCTATGCCGGCAACGGGAAGGGTGGGTTCGGCGGCGATGGGGGTCCTGCGGCAAAGGCCAGCCTGTATGATCCCTTCTCGGTGGCCCTGGACCGGTCCGGGAACCTCTATATTGCCGATCGCGGCAACCATCGAATCCGCCGGGTGGGTGCCAGAAATCGCGTCATCACCACCGTTGCGGGCAATGGCCAAAGGGGCTTCAGCGGCGACGGCGGCCCGGCCCGGAGAGCCAGCCTGGCCGATCCCTTCGATCTGACGGTGGATCGCCGCGGCAACCTCTATATCGCCGACACCGGCAACAAGAAGGTGCGACGAGTCAACGCCCGAAACAAGAGAATAGAGACGGTCCCGGTGAAGCCCGCCTCGAAGGAGAAAGAGGCGGTGAAGGAGAAGAAAGAGAGCCCATCCTACTGAGGCCCAGCTAACGGTTCGAGGCGCTCAATTTTGCCGATGCGACCCGCTGAAACCACCCACTCCACGTTGATCGGGTACTTGCTTTGGATCTTCGGCTTCACCGGTTCGCATCGCTTCTACTTCGGCAAACCCGTCACGGGAACCGTCTATTTCTTGACCCTGGGACTGCTTGGAATTGGCTGGCTCGTGGATCTGTTTCTGATTCCCGGCATGTGCCGCCAGGCCGATTTCAGGTTCCAGCGCGGCCCGATCGACTATACCGTAGCCTGGATCCTCCTGACCTTCCTGGGACTGCTCGGTGTTCATCGCATGTATCAGGGCAAATGGATCACCGGCATCCTCTATCTACTCACCGCTGGACTTCTGGGAATTGGTTACCTATACGACTACTGGACCCTGAACGACCAGGTGACGCTGATCAATAGGGGTTGACAGCCACGTCCCCGCATCGCGCAGAGCGCCAACGGGGTCCTGACCGTAGGGCCGCGACCGGCCGAGAACTGCAGGCTATCGTCTTTCAGGGGGAATCAGGAGGTTTCCTCGGGCCGCTTGACGACCCGTCCTGCGCGGATCACGCCGCGAGGGACCAGTTTCCAGCGGCCGGTCCGGGTTTCTCCGGCGACATCGGCAAACTCGAACCTTCCTTCCGCCAACTCGAACAGAGCCAAGTCGGCCTCGGCGCCGGCTTTCAGGGTTCCCAGGCGGCCCTGCATCCCCACCACTTCAGCCGGAGCTGCCGTGACCATCCTCAGTGCCTCGTCCAGAGAGACTCCCAGCAGCAGGAACTTGGAAACGGTGGTGGCCAGATCGTAAACCGGTCCTTCGAGGTTGTAGCTGTGGAGGTCGCTGCTGATGGTGCCGGGCAGCACGTCCTGCCGCATGGCCTCTTCGGCAACGGGGAAGCGGAAACTGCCCTTTCCGTGGCCGACGTCCAGACGGACGCCCCTGCGGACGGCTTGGCGGACCGCGGACAATACCCGGCCGCGCTCATCCAGGATGCCGGCGGCATGGCCGTGAAAGCAGTGAGTCATCAGGTCTCCACTGCGCATCTCGGCCAGAATGCGAGGCAGCGGCAGCGAAGACCCGGGGGTATGGATCATCATGGGCAGCCGGGCCGCTTCGGCTGCTTCGCGGGCCAGCATCAGGGCGGGAAGTTCGTTGCGGCCATCGGCGGCCAGGTTGGCGCTGAGACGTATCTTGATTCCCAGAATCACGTCCCGATTGGTTTCCACGGTCTCCAGCGCCGCGCTGACGCTGCAGTGGCGGAGATCCTCCAACTCACCCACGGCGGGATCGGTCTCGACGCCGGTGACCATGCCTACCGAGGAGATATTGAGCAGGGCAAAAAGCCGGGTGGCGCTGACTTCGATGACGTAGCGCCGGAAACCCTCCCAGGTGGCCGCGCCGGCCGAGCCGGCATCCACTGCCGTCGTCACCCCCCTTTCCAGGCAATTGGGATCCGGGTCGATCCCGTAGTGGGACACTCCGGGATAGACGTGCACGTGGCAGTCGATGAGGCCGGGAGTCACCAGGAGTCCCCGGGCATCGACGGTGTCGCCGGCTTCCCCCGGGTCCAGATGCTTCTCCAGTGCGATGATCTTGCCGCCCCGCAGGCCGATGTCCCGCGGATCGTCCAGGCCTTGGGAAGGATCGACCACCCTGCCGTTGCATACCAGAAGATCGTATTTCATGGTTCTTGCGGTTGGCTGCCGGGGAAAGTCGTGTCGGGGCTGAAACCGACATGGAGCCCGGACCGACAAGTAGACTTGTCAAACGGAATCAAGACATCCATTCTACTCTACCATGCATGGGCATGTGAGCCGTTCCCGCCTTCAAGGCCGGTGGTGTTCATTGGGGATTCAAGCTTTTGACAAAATTTGCAGCGGGGCAGCTCATCTTGCCGGCAAACCGGAGGTTCTGCCTTTTTCGATATCGGGTGCGACCTGGTGGAAAATGCTGTCCAACCACAAAAAGCACAAAAGTCACAGTTTGTGTTTTTTTGCCTTTTGTGGCCATTCCCGGTAAACCTGCCGCGTCCGAGAGAGAACCATGCCGCTCCGATTCTTTGCCAACACCGAGGAACTCACGGATTGGTTCCGCGACCATCACGACAAGCTGGACGAACAGTGGATCGGTTTCTACAAGAAGCACACAGGGATACCGAGCATCGACTGGGCACAGTCGGTCGACGTTGCGCTCTGCTTCGGCTGGATCGACGGACTCCGCAAGAGTCTCGGCGCCACGAGCTACAAGATCCGGTTCACGCCACGCCGGGCGGGGAGCCGCTGGAGCAAGCGCAACCTCTCGCGGATGGAAGCCCTCCTGGCCGAAGGGCTCGTGGAAGAGGCCGGGCTCGCGGTGTACCAGGCCCGGGCCACGTCCTTGCCGGACTACCAGACGGCCGCCAGGCCCCTGCCCGCGTCGCTGGAGAAACGGATCCGGGCCCGTCCCAAGGCATGGGGCTTCTTCCGCGCCACCCGGCTGGCGTACCGAAAGGGCGCATCGGCCTGGATCAACAGCGCCAAGAAGGAGGAGACCCGTCTCCGAAGGCTGGACCAGTTGATCGAGTGCTGCGAGCGCGGCGAGCCGGTCCCCCCGCTGCGCTGGGGCGGCAGGCCGGTCAGCAAGCGGGACTGATCGGGGTTCGGGCCGTGCCCTGGTGGTTCGTCTTCAACTCCAAGACGATAACGGCCGGCTGTTTCTCCTCTGTATGATCCGCACGTCGGGGACCGGACTTGCCGGGAGGCGTTTATGACTCCTTTTGATGCTCTTCGAAAGCTGTCCCAGGGACAGATCCTCACGATAGCGGGGGTCGGTTACGACGAGGGCATTCCCGCCCGGGCCGCCGACGCCGGCTGGCCCATGGGGGTGGTGCGCCGCGGGGACGGGCAACTGATCGTGGTGGACTATTGGGCCCATCGACTCTGGAGGATCGATCGCCAGGGAATGCTGCACCGGTTTGCAGGCGACGGGGTTGCCGGTAGCCAGGGTGACGGGGGGCCGGCGCTGGAGGCGCGGATGCGCCACCCTCACGATCTCTGCCTGGACCGGGAAGGGAACCTCTATTTCACCGACCTGGGGAATGTGACCATCCGCCGGATCGACGCCGGGACCGGGGTCATCACCCGGGTCGCCGGTTCCGGTCGGCGGGGTCGGGGAGGTGACGGGGGGCCGGCGCTGGAGGCGGAGTTCGACTGTCCCTGCGGCCTGGCGGTCGACGAGGGGGGCCGGGTCTACATCTCCGACGAATGGTCCTGCACGATTCGTCGCGTCGATCCTCAAAGCGGAACCATCCAGGTCTGGGCCGGTCGCAGCGCGCGCCACTACCCCTCCGAGCAGGGCGGCAGCCGGCCCTTTTTCGGCCCGGGGCTCAGCCTGATGGGCTATCACGGGGATGGTGGGCCGGCCGATGAGGCAGCCTTCTACCACCCCGAGCACCTGGCGTTCGATTCCAGGGGCGACCTCTATGTTTGCGACAACTCCAACGACCGCATCCGGAGAATCAGCAGAAGGACCGGGATGATCACCACCGTTCTGGGTAACGGCCAACGGGCCTCCAACGGGGACGGGGGACCGGCCGTGGAAGCCGCCACCCTGATGCCGGACGCCATCTGCCTGGATGTCCACGGCAACCTCTACGTGGGGGAGAAGTATGGGTTCCGGGTCAGGAAAGTGGACGCTGCTACGGGCGTCGTCAACACCCTGGTGGGCACCGGTGTCCCCGGCTTCGGACAGGAAGGACTGCACGGTTCGGTGACCGAGTGCAACTCCTGCGAAGCGGCCATTTTCGCCGATCCCGACGGCACCGTGCACTGGGGAGATTGTTCGGGGCGATTGAGGCGCTACGACGGGCGGACCGGAATCGTGACGACCGCCCTGGGCGGCACCGGCGTGCATGACGGGGAGGCGGCGACCCGAGCCTTTCTTTGCGGCCCGGGCGGCCTGTCGCTGGGCCCGGACGGGCGCCTCTACGTGGCCGACATCTGGAACCAGCGCATCCGCGTCATCGATCCGGAAACCGGGATTATCCGCACCGTTGCCGGCAACGGCGCCCGGGCTTACGGGGGCGACGGCGGGCCGGCCACGGCTGCCTACCTGGGAAACCCCTACGACGTCTCGGTCGACTCGAAGGGTCGTGTTGTCATCGCGGACCACCGCCATGGTCACGTGCGCCGGGTGGAGCCGGATGGAACCATTCGCGGGGTTGCGGGAGCCGCCTTTCAGTGGGACAAGGGCGACGGTGGCCCGGCCAACTGCGCCTGCCTGGTGGCCCCCACGGCGGTCGCCCACGATTCCGAGGATCACATCTACGTCGGGGACGGGGAAGTGGGACGAATCCGAAGGATCGATCGATCCAGCGGAATCATCGAAACCGTGGCCGGCTGCGGTCTTCCGGGCTACAGCGGCGACGGCGGCCCGGCCTGCCTAGCCCGGATCGGTTCTCCCTCGGCCATCCGCTTCGACGCCTCGGGAAACCTCTACTTCACCGACTCGACCTGCCACCTCATCCGCAGGGTAGACCGCGAGGGCCGGATCAGCACCGTGGCCGGCAGCGGCGAGAAAGGGTTTTCTCCCGACGGCACCCCGGTTTTGAAGGCCCGCATCCATGCACCCGGGGGCCTGGCCATCGGCCGCGACGGCACCCTCTATTTCTCGGACCGCCACAACCACCGGGTGCGGCGCATCACCCCAAACGGCCTGCTGGAGACGGTGGCGGGCTGCGGAGAAGGCGGTGACTCGGGGGACGGCGGGCCGGCGACGGCCTCTCGCCTCAACGAACCGCTGGGACTCTGTCTCTGTGGAGACGACCTCCTGTTCATCAGCGACCACTACAACAATCGCATTCGAGCCGTGAGGGTCTAGCCCGCACTTCTCAACAGGTCGCTGGAGTTATGATGAAAGGCCGTTGATAATCGGCAACTGGCTGGTCCGAACGGAATGCATTGCAGTGGCACACGGCGCTGGGCATGCGCTGGCTTGTCCTATTCCCCTCAGCGCATCCATGCTCGCTCGACCGTCGTGACCGCTACGCGCTTCGCTCCCGAGCACGAGCTGAGGAGAAAATTCCTGCGCCATGATCACGCCCCCTGGTGAGAAATGCGGGCTAGCGCGCATCCCAGGGCATGGCCAGCGTGGGTTGGTTGGCATAGCGTTGCATGGAGAATACCAACCGGCTGCCGCAGCCGGGATTCAGTCGCATCCTGATCGACGATCCCTCGATGGGGGTGGTCTTTCCGTTCAGGGTCACGCTTTGAAACCGGTGCTCGGCGTAGGCCCCGGCCTGGACGATCAGGTCGCGGGGATGCAAGGGGCCGGTGTTCACCAGGGTGAGGGTCAGACTGTCTTCCGTCAGCTTTTCGACCAGGGCCGCCACGTCCCGGGGCAGGCCGGATCGCCGGCGCTCCGGATCGAAGTAGCGAACGCGAGTGTGCAGGGTCCATATCCTGCCGGCCAGGTGGCCGCCGAGCATCAGGTTGACCAGGTTGCCGGTCCTGGCCGGATTGAGATCCAGGAGCCAGTCGGCCAACCGGGTCTCGGGCGTGGTCGGGTCTTCTGCGATGCCCTGCATGGTGGCGCGGAGGCTCTCGAAGTCTTCTCTCAGAGCCTTCTCCGGGTACCCCGGGTCGGCTCCCTCCAGGTAGCCGATCCAACCTGTTTTAGGCAGGCGCTCCAGGTCCCTGCGGTCCATCGACCACAGGTAGATTTCCATCAGGCGATCGATGAACAGGTTGGTCGTCCAGCGGTACCACTCTTCCCGGCCGCTGAACTTGTAGCCGCGGGGGTCTCCGTACATCTGGGGAACCATGAGCTGGCCGTCGACGACCTTCTTTTGAGCGTAGATGTTGTCCATCTGGCGGCGCAGGGTGTCGATGTAACCGGCATCGCCGCTCAGGAGGTAGGCGTTGCCGAAGCCCGGCCAACTGCCCGCCGCAAAGGTGTTCCGATGGGCGATCCGCTCGATTTCACCGTCGAAGATGGTGAAGTTCCATCCATAGGTTCCCTTGTACCACTTGCCGCCATACTCCCCGCCGATGGTGCCGTCCAAACCGATATTGGTGGGGATGTTGCCCCCGTTGGCCTCGATTCTCTCCTTCCAGGCACCCACGTACTCCAGAACCCACTCCCGGTATTTCGGCTCCCGAGTGAGCATGTAGGCGTTGAGGGCCAGATTGGTGGCCGCCAGGTTGAGCGGATGGTCTCCCACGCTGTCGAGGTATTCGTCGCAGTGAGCCAGCATCTTGGGGTAGACCTCTTCCAGGTCCAGCATCCTGCTGCGGCCGAAAGGGCTGTGCAGGAGGTGAAAGCGGCCCGGGACCGGATCTCCCACCCAATCGTAGGTGGTGGCCCTGCGGAGCATGGGGCCCTTGCTGCCGTTCCAGATGCTGCGGATGATCCTGTGCTCGGGGTCGTAGTTGGGCGCTTCCGGATCCTCGTTCATGTAGAGCCCGGCGAAGCGTTTCATGCGCTCCCGCAGACGAGGCGAACCCGGTTCGGAGAGTCCCTGGAACATGAATGCCCGCATCCCCTCCCCGGTATGGAACCAGTCCGACATGGTGATGAATTCGCGGTGGTAGGCGCCCTCCCGGGCCAGGTCGGTCAGGGTGGTCCGGATCTGGCCATACTGGTGCAGGTGTCCCTCCAGCGCCCTCTTGAACAGCTCCAGAACGGAATCGGTTGCCCCCAGCGCATGTAGCAGCGTCCAGTTGTGAAAGGTCTCGATGGCGTCGTCGGGTCCGTCCAGAGTCCCCCAGCGGGGCGTGTGCAGCAGGTGGCCTCGCTCATCCACATACTTGTCGGCGAAGATCTCGCAGGCTTCGGAGTTGAGGCGCAGCAGCTCGCGCTCCATCAGCGCCCAGGCCGGTGGAGGCATCGGACGGTCCAGCACCAGCGAAGGGTCTTCGGCGGCCATGGGACTGCAGGAGATCAGCCCCGCCAGCAACAGGGGGAAGAAGATTCGTGGAATCATTTGAGACTTTTTGGGGTGGCGTACCGCGTGACGCCCAGTCTGCTATTGTCCTATAGAATAGTTGCTTCGGCCAGGATAAGTTCGTCCGTGGATCGTCGATGCGGATACCCAAGAAGGGGAAAGACGAACCACAAATGGACACGAATGAACACCAACTAACTGATTAATGAGTTGAGCCTTTTGCAGTATTCGGCAACCGGACGTCTACCGGGAATGGCCACAAAAGGCACAAAAACACAAATTGTGGCTTTTGTGCCTTTTGTGGTTAAAAAATTCTCCACCACTTCATTGAAACGATCGGTTGTTTTTCCTCCAACGAGCTGCAGGGAAGGGCTGGAGGAATGCTGAACTCGTATCGGCAAAGTGCCGAGTGCCGGTTATTGGTTGAGGAAACGAGATGGTGATAACCAGCTCCGATTCTCTCGGGCATGTGAGCTGCAGTCTGCGCGGCCGGGTGGTTGCCGGCAGCTACCGGACCTGCCGCCTGACCTACACGGCCGGGTTCTACGGCATTGACGACACCGGCTCGATCAAGGTGGCCATGCGCTATGCCACCGATTGCGGCGTGCCCCAGTTCGATCGGCCGGACGCCCCCAACTACACCACCGCCCGGGCTTCCAACGGCGCCCGCCTCCAGTTGCGCTACGACCCCAAGGACAACCTGAGACCCTGGGGCAGGACACTTCACCTGAAAGTCGTGCAGGGGTTCCTGCGCCAGGGGGATCGGATCGAACTGACGCTGGGCGATTGCAGCCGCGGCTCGCCCGGTTGGCGAATTCAGACCTTCGCTGAAAAAACCTTCGAGCTGCGGGTGCTGGTCGACCGCTTCGCCACCTATTCCTTCAACCGCTTGCCGGATTCTCCCACGTTCTGTGTTGTGGCCGGCGAGCCGGTGCGCCTGGTGGCCGTGGCTCCCACCCTGGCCGCTGTCGGCAAGCCGATTCCGGTCCGGAGCAAGCTGGAGGATCGCTGGGGCAATCCGGTGGGGCGCCCGCGAAAAACCGTCTTTCCCGCCTTTGATGGGCCCGGAAACAAAACCCTTTCCGTGAAAGACACCCGAACCGGGCTGGCAGGGCGAACCAATCCCATCCGGGTCGGTGGAGGGAAACGCTTCGGGAGATACTGGGCCGACCTCCATGGCCAGAGCGAGGAGACCATCGGAACCAATTCCATCGGGGACTACTTCCGCTTTGCCCGCGACTACGCTTTCCTGGACATCTGCTCCCACCAGGGCAACGACTTTCAGATCACTGACGGCTTCTGGAGGAAGATCCAGGACACCACCCGGAAATTCCATGAACCGGAACGCCTGGTGACCTTCCCCGGTTGGGAATGGAGTGGCAATACCGCTCTCGGTGGAGATCGCAACGTGATTTTCCGGGAAGAGGGCGGGTCCATGGCTCGCAGCTCCCGCGCCCTGCTCTCCCCGGCCCAGGCCCGGGAGCCCTGCTGCCCGACCGTGGAAGAACTGTTTGCCCGCTTGCGGGATTGCGGGCGGGAGGTGATGGTGGTCCCCCACGTCGGAGGACGCTTTGCCGACCTGAGCCGCCACGACCCCGGGCTGGAATGGGCGGTGGAGGTTCATTCGGCCTGGGGGACTTTCGAATGGATGTTGGCGGACGCCTTTGCCCGGGGGCATCGCCTGGCGATCGTGGCCAATTCCGACGGACACAAGGGCCGCCCCGGGGCCAGCTATCCGGGGGCCGGCAACTTTGGCAGCTACGGAGGACTCACATGCGTTCTGGCCGAGGCCCTGACCCGCCAAAGCGTATGGGAGGCCTACCGGGCCCGGCGGGTCTACGCAACGACCGGCGCTCGCATTTATCTGGATGTCGAAACCGACGATGGAATGCCCATGGGGGGCCTGCTCCACCTTGCGTCCGGTTCGGGTCCCGAGTTTCGCATCCGGGTCTGCGGAACCGCCCCCATCGAGCGGGTGGAGGTTCGTAACGGAACGCAGGTGGTGGAGTGTTTTCGAACCTGCACCGCCGCCGATCTTTCCGACCGGATCAAGCTGCTCTGGCAGGGAGCCGAGGTGCGGGGAAGAGGCCGGCAGGTCGACTGGAAGGGGTCAATGACCCTGTCCGGTAATCGGATTCAGGCGGTGACCGCCGTCAATTTCCACAATCCCGATCTTCCCTGCCGGCAAGCCGGCCCCACCCGGCTCGAATGGGAATCCATCACCACCGGCGGGGTGGCTGGGCTGATCCTGGAGTTGGCCCGGGCGGAAGCCGGCCGGGTCCGGGTGGACACTCGCCAGGCCTGTTTTGAGGTGGGGCTCCAGGGGCTGGGGGTGGAGGGCAAAACCTGGCCCCTGGGCGGCCTGGACAAGCGCATCTCGCTCTACAGGCTGCCGGCCGCTGACGGCCCAGCCGATTGTGAGCTCACATTCAAGCTTCCCGCCGGAGACTGCCGCCAGGGGGACAATCCGATCCTGGTGAAAGTGGTTCAGGAGGACGGGCACATGGCCTGGTCGAGCCCGATCTACGTGGTGAAGGAGTAGTGGCGGGCTTGTCCCTTGCGGGAAGGGTAGGCGGCTGGTAGAGTTTGGGCTGCTCCGCGGAGGCGGGATCCGAGAACACCTGGGAGGTCGGTACTTTCCATGGCATTGGTCGACACTCGATGGCAGCGAACGGTGACCCTCTGCGCGCTCTATTTCGCCCAGGGGATTCCCTGGGGATTCATGCTGATTTCGCTGCCCTCCTATCTCTCCTACAACTACCAGATTCCCGATAGCGATATCGGCAACCTCAAGGCCATCATCCTGGTGCCCTGGTCCTTCAAGCTGATCTGGGCCCCCTTGATGGACAGCTTCACCATCCGCTCCATGGGGAGAAGGCGGCCCTGGATCATCGGTTCCGAGTTGATGATGGCGCTGACGCTGCTGGGGTTCATCGGCATCGCCGATCCCTCCCAGGAGTTGAAGTTCATCCTCTACATGTACTTTGTGCACAACTGCTTCGCTTCCCTGCAGGACGTCTGCACCGACGCTCTGGCAGTCGACATTCTGCCTCCCCGGGAGCAAGGGCGGACCAACGGTTTGATGTGGGCCTCCAAGCTCATCGGCAAAGGGGTGGGTGCCTGGAGTCTTTCCCATATCATCAACGTGTGGGGGCTGGAGGCCTGCGCGGTCGTTCAGGTGCTGCTGCTGCTGGCCATCATGCTGGTCCCCATCGTCTTCCTGGAGCGGCGGGGCGAGAAGCGGTTCCCCTGGAGCGCCGGCCGGGCTGGCTCCACCACCGTTGGGAGCGTACGCAACCCGTTAGCGACCCTGGGTAGTGTTCTCAGGGCGTTTTCGCTGACGACCACCTGGGTCTTCATCGTGTTCACGCTGGCCAAGCTGATCGGGTTGGGAGTCAACGAAGTCCTCTCCAACGTGCTTTACACCCAGCACCTGAGTCCTCGCTGGACCGATGTGGAGTTTTCGAGAGCCTCCGGACTGTATGCAACCGCTCCCATTATCCTGGGCGCCGTGGGGGGCGGATACCTGGCCGACCGCTATGGGAGGCGGCTGATCCTTTCGATCGGCTATATCGGCTATGGGGCGGCTGCCGCGATCTTCGCGGCATTCCCCGGCCTGTGGAACGAGGGCTGGTTCGCCATGTCCTATTTGCTTTCCTACGAGACCCTGGCGGCCATCGGTTCGGTCGGATTCCTATCCATGGCCATGAGGATCTCCTGGACCGTGGCCGCGGGAACGGTGTTCACTACCTATATGACGCTGTCCAACGTTTCCCACGTCATCGGGAACTGGCTGGCCGGCCCGCTGCGAGAATGGTTGCTTTGGCTGCAGGGAGGCGCGGCCGACCAGCTGGTTTCCTACCAGTGGGCCTTGGGGTTGGCGGGGATCCTCACCGTCGCCCCGGTCTTTCTGTTATTCCTGGTGAAGACCGGCGAGGTCGACCGCGCCCGCGCCGCCGAATCCGCGGGTTAAGAGGACGCATGCCCGATCGATACCGCATTGAGGACAGCCGGCAACTTGCCACGCCGGCGCTGGTGGTCTTTCTGGAACTGGTGCGGGAAAACCTGGACCGGATGGTGGCGATGGCCGGCGACCCGGCCCGCCTGCGGCCCCACGTGAAGACCCACAAGACCCGGGAGGTCGTGCAACTGCAGTTGCAGCAGGGAATCGACAAATTCAAGGCGGCCACCTTTGCCGAGTGCGAAATGGTAGCTCGGGCCGGCGCGCGGGACGTTATGCTGGCTTACCACCTGGTGGGGCGCAACATCGAGCGGGCCGTGCGCTTCGTGCAAGCCTTTCCGGAGGTCCGGTTCATGGTGATCGCCGACCACCCCGAACCGGTGGAAGCCCTGTCCGGGGCCATGGCCGAGGCCGGACAGCAGGTGGAGGTTCTGCTGGACCTGGATACCGGCCAGCAGCGCACCGGTCTTCCGGCCGGCAACCGTGCCCGCCGGCTCTACGGGAAGATCGCTGCAAGCCCGGGGCTGCGGGCGGGGGGATTCCACGTTTACGACGGCCACGTGCGCCATCCGTCGTTGGCGGAACGGACGGTCGCGGTGACTGAGCAATTCCGGGAGGTGGACGGCTTTCGCCGGGAGTTGACGGCTGCCGGCTGGGAGGTGCCGCGCCTGGTCTGCGGAGGGTCGGTGACCTTTCCCGTCTATGCCGGGATGGAGGATCCGGCCATCGAGCTCAGCCCGGGCGCCTGTATTTTCCACGACGCCGGATACGGAACCGGTTTTCCCGATCTTCCTTTCGTGCCGGCAGCGGTCGTTCTGACCCGCGTCATCAGCCTGCCGGGAGAGAACCGGGTCACGCTGGACCTGGGCTACAAGGCCGTGGCCTCCGACCAACCCATGGAAACGCGGGCGGTTTTCCCCCAATTGCCCGACGCAGAGCTGGTCCTGCAGAACGAAGAGCACCTGGTGATTGAGACCTCCAAGGCCGGAAGGTTGCGCCCGGGAGACGAGTTGGCGGCCATTCCCTGGCATATCTGTCCCACCACCGCCTTGAACAAGGAAGTGGTGGTGGTCAGCCGGGGACGCATACTGGAGCGGTGGGAGGTGGCTGCCCGAGACCGCTGCCTGACGGTCTAGCCCTCGGCGGGGTGCCGGCCAGGACTGGAGTGCCGGGCCCGGCTCCTCCAATCCCGCCAATTGACCCAGGCCGAGATCCCCAGGGCCGCCACTCCGAAGAATACCACCGAGGCATCCAGCAGGTCCGGATCCCAGTCCTTTCCCGTCAGCAGGTCCATGTAGTACTTGATGAATGAGTTCGGGAGGCCGGTTTCGCCCATGGCTTCCTTGATTTGCCAGTGCCAGTCGGTGCTGGGGCAGTAACCGAAGCCGTAAAACCATCCCAGTCCGAACCAGGAAAAGAGGGTGAGGGTCATCAACCCCAGGTGGAAGCGGCGAGTTCGCTTCCAGATCCATCCGGTCAGGTTGAACACGATCTGAACGGTGTGGAAGACCATGAAGAAGAAGTCCAGGAAGGCGTACATGGGGCGACCTTGAACGATTCCGGTTAGCCGGGCCCCGTCCCATACGACGGGACGGATCATGCAGGGTGACTCAGACTACCGATCCCTGCCGACACTTCACGCCCGGACGGGGTCGGACTCGACCGCCGGACGCAGGATGGGAAGCTATTGTAAGCGCGCGGCGTGGTTCCATTGAGACAAAAGTTGCGGGTAGAATTGACTTCGCCTCGCTCCCGGCCCGGCAGGAACCCGTGAAAATCCTCTATCGCATCACCTCGATCGCGCGGACCCTCGATCCCCGGTACCCCACCAATCTTGGTGTCCTGCTCCTGCTGCCGGCGGCCGCCGGCGTGGCGGGGGCCATGGCCCTGCTACGGGGAAGCGGGTTGCCGGAAATCGCGCTTTCGGCCCTGTTTGGGGTGGCGGCGGCGGTGGCGGGCTGGGCGTTCGCACGGGAGCTGGCTCCGGACCTGGAACGGCTTGCTTTCCTCAGCCTGCTGGCGACCTTCGGCGCCTTTCTGGCCGTGGAATCCTCCAGCCTGCTGCTCCTGTTTGCGGTCCAGTTCCTGGTGCGCATCGTCAACCGCAGCGTCGGTCCGCCGGCGCGGGTTATCGATTCAGTGTTTGTGGCGGCGCTCATCGTTTGGGCGGCTTGGAACGGGGCTTTTCCCGGACTGGGGCTGATCGGCGCCCTGGCCTTTGGGCTGGACGCTTCCATGGCGGAGGCTCTTCGCCGTCAATGGTTTTTCGCCGGTATCTGCCTGGCCGCTACCTGGTTCTGCCTGGGTCGGCAGGGGCTGTCGTGGACCCCGGAAACTCTGCCGGCAACCGTCACGGGACTGCTCCTGATCGTTACAGTTGCCTACGGGTTGACCGTGCGGCGAACCCGTAGGGTAACATCCCTGGCCGACGCCACAGGGATGCCTCTTTCTTCGGCTCGAGTACGAGCCGGCATGGCTGTGGGCCTGCTGGCCGGATTGCAGGCGCTCGCCCGGGGACAGGCGGGACTGGAGGCGGCAGCCCTGGTCTGGGCGGTCCTGGCGTCAGTACCACTGGGTGCTCTGGTATGGCCGAGGCGCTAGCCCGCATTTCTCACCAGGGGGCGTGATCATGGCGCAGGCATTTTCCCCTCAGCGCGTGCTCGGGAGCGAAGAGCGTAGCGGTCACTACGGTCGAGCGAGCATGGATGCGCTGAGGGGAAAAGGACAAGCCAGGGCACGCCCAGCGCCGTGTGTAACCGCAAGACGTACCAATCAGACCGATGAGGTGCTGAAAATAGATGGACTTTCCTCTATGAATCGAGCGGCCTGGTGAGAAATTCGGGCTAGCGCAAGATGATCAGCGAGAAGTAGAAACAGGGGACGTTGTCGAGTTGCTGGAAACGCCTTGCTTCCACCGCATGCCAGTTGATTTAGGATGGAGATCAGACATGGATTCGCCATTACCAAGCGGACCGTTTGAGTCCCTTCATCGTCAAGAGATTTGTGTAATTCCCAAAAGAAAGGAGCAGCGTCATGAGAAGATTGCGAGGAGAATTGTTGACACTGGCCAGTCTAGGCATTCTGGCTTCTTTCCTCTCTCTTTTGTTCGTCGCTTCGGTCAGGGGGCGCTCTGATGGAAGAAAAGTACCGTTTCCTGCGGTCCTGGGCAAATCGGGCTGCTACGTTTCCGGTTGTCATTTGACGTCTGGCAGCACGCTGAACGAGGTCGGTTCCGTATCGTTCAACAATGTACCGACAAGCTTTGCTCCCGGGGAGACCTACGACCTGGGAATCACGATGACCGGAGGATCCATTTACGGGTTCCAGTTGGCTGCTGTTTTCTCCGATGACACTCAGGCGGGCACCCTAACGGCCGTCTCTGAATACACCCTAGTGGAAATGGTGAGCGGTGGCGAACAGGATGATGACCACGATCATGACCACGATCATGACCACGATCATGATGGCGATGATAGCCATGATGATGGGCAGGTGGTGGAGATTCTGACTCATACCCGCCCGCTGGTCGCCAATTCGGTCGAGTTTCAGTGGACGGCGCCTATGGAGACCAAAGGGGGCAGTGTGTTTCTAAAAGTGGCGGCCAATTCCGCCAACGGCGACTCCTCCCCAGCGGGAGACGCGATCAACTCACTCGAGCTCTCGATTCCGCCGGACATCATGACGACCTTCGTGCCGGTGGTGCTGGACTTGAGGGGGAAGAGCAACTCCCACTTCACCTCGGAGCTGGCCCTGACCAACCGGGGTGACGAGGCGGCCATGCTCAACTTCACCTACACGGCCGAAGCCGGCGGGGGCAGCGGCACCGCCACCGACATGCTGGGTCCCCACCAGCAGAAGATCGAGGCCA
>JAPPDF010000013.1 GCA_028875575.1 Acidobacteriota bacterium | reverse complement strand
AGGGGGAGTCGGTGAGACAAGGGCGCCAGCCCGCAGGCGAACCGGAGGGGGGCAAACGCGGCGCCCCGAAAGCGAAGCCTCGCCAGCCGATCCGCACCCTTCAGGCTTGCGCCTCTTCGGTCTTTTCGGTCCAGACGGTCAGATCGGTCAGGTCCCGGTCCGGATTGCGCCGGGATCCGTAGCTCAGCAGGACCCCCAGCACGAACAGGAAGGTGTTGCCCAGCACGATGATCCAGAACTTGTCGGGAAGCAGGGCGGCAAGGGAGGGAAACAGTTCGGCGCCAAACCGGCTGTCGATGAACAGCCACAGGCAGACCCCCGCCAGGGTAACCATGGTGGCCTGGAAGGCCGAGCGACCATCCACCCGTCGAGTCAGTTGGCCCAGCAGGAACAGCCCCAGCAGTCCCCCGCTCATGATGGAGATCAAGGTGGCTTGAAGGTCCTGCAATGTCTCGGTGCGGGTGAAGTGGATGATCAGGGCGATGGCGATCATGACCACACCGAAAAATCCCGAGACCCACCTTCCGAAGGTGACGTAGTGGCGCTCCAATCGGTCGGGGGCCAACAGGCGCCGATAGAAGTCGGTGGTGACCGTGGCCGCCGAGGCGTTGATGCTGGAATCGAGGGTCGACATGGCCGCCGCCAGCAGTCCCGAGATCACGAAGCCGGCCACTCCGGCGGGGACGTGGCTGAGGATGAAGAAGGGATAGACCTCCTCCGGAAGCAGCGTGCCCACTTCCGGAGCCGGATTGTACTTGTAGAGAACATAGAGCGCCGTCCCGATGAAGCTGAAGAATACCCAGACGGCCACGGTGGCGACCGCGCTCAGGACAATCCCCTTGCGGGCCTCGCCCGTGGTCTTGATGGCCTGGTAGCGCTGAATGGTCATCTGATTGACGCACATGTACTGGGTGAAGTGGAACAGGTGCATCAGCGCCGTCACCCACACGGTCTTTTCGGAGAAGGTCAGGGCAGTGCTGCCCACCGAGAGCTTGCCGTCGGCCAGCGCCACTCCCATCACCTGTCCGAAGCCGCCCGGCACCATCCCGAAGATGATGGGCAGGCAGATGAGTCCGCCCAGGATCAAGGCAAACCCCTGGATCAGGTCGGTCCAGATGACTGCCTCCAGACCTCCGGCAATGGTATAGGTGGCCACCAGAACCCCGAAGATCACGATCACCCAGGGCAGCGAAAACCCGGTCATGGCCTTGATGGGCAGGCAGACCGCGTAAAGGATCACCCCCAGCCGAAACATCTGGAACAGGATGAAGGCTCCGCCGGCGTAAAGCCGCGCCCAAGTGCCGAAACGCTTCTCCAGGTATTCGTAGGCGGACCGGAACCCGCCCCGCCTGAAGAGCGGCATGAACAGCAAGAGCCCGGGAATGGCGGCCAGCAGGTAGGTGAAGTTGGCCGGCATGTAGCGCCAGTTTTCGGAATAGGTAAACCCCGGCGTGGCTAGAAAGGTCATGGAGCTGACGATGGTGGCCATCATCGACATCCCCACCACCCAGCCGGCCATGTTGCGCCCGGCCAGGAAATAGGCGTCCGAGGACTTGCTCTTGCGGGCGCAATAGACGCCGATCCAGACCATCACCGCCAGATTGAGCCCGATCACCGCCAGGTCCGGTCCTCGCCACATGAAGATCCACCTCCCGTCCGTTTGAGCTGATAGCTCCGGTTATCCGTGTGAGACCCGAAAGGGTAGTCCCGTCCCCGCGGCGAACCCTTCCGCTCAGGGGATCTCGACCACCACGTATTGCTGCCGAACCGATACCGGAAAGGTTTCCGCCCGGTAGGGTCCCAGCCGGTGTCCGGCTTCCTCCCCACACCCGCCGCCTTCGCCTTCCCGGGTCTCCACCCGCACGCGGTAGCTGCGAACCCGGGTCCTGACCGGATCGAACCAGGAGCGCCCCGTCTTGAGATCGAACTCCCAACCGTGCCAGGGACAGCGAACGATCTCGCCGATACGGGTATAGCGATACTCCCCCGGGACGCGGGCCTGCAGCAAGCCGGACTGCTGGCCCAGGCAAAGCGGGCCTCCCTGGTGGGGACACCGATTCAAGAGGGCGAAGAACTCACCATCCAGGTTGAAGACGCCGATGGATCGGCCTTCGACCTCGGCAATTTTGCGGCCGCCGGGCGGTATCTCGCCGAGGGTGGCCACCACGTGTTCAGCCATTGGGCTCTTCCGGTTTCAGGGGGGTGCCCCGGGAGCTCCGGCACCGGCTGCGGCCGGCGGGTCGGGGAGGGAGGTTAGTCCAGCCCATAGAGCCTGCGCGCATTTACCGACATGATTTTCTTCCTCAACTCGCGGGAGAGACCGGCCGGCAGAGCGCTCTCCGGGGAATCGAAGTCCCAGTGCGGATAATCGGTGGCAAACATCATCCGGTCATCGACGTCGATCTGCTTCAGCAACTGCCGGAAGTAGCGCGGCTGGGGAGGCTCTTCCATGGGCTGGGTGGTGAACCAGAAATGCCTTCGAACATAGGTGGAAGGAGGATGTCGGAGCGTAGCGACCTCCTCGGAGAGCTTGCGCCAACAGTGGTCCAACCGCCACATCAGCGGAGCCATCCAGGCGAAGCCCCCTTCAATCAGGGCCACCTTCAACGAGGGGAACCGCTCGAACACGCCTTCGCAAACGAGACTGATGACCTGGGACTGAAAGGCCTGGGGCATGCCCCCATGGTCTTCAATGTAGTGGGAGGGCCAGCCGGCGCCTGTAATGGGTCCTGCTCCGGCGCCGCCGAAATGAATGCCCACCGGCAATTGGTGGCGCAGTGCGGCCTGATAGATCTTTCGATACTTGGGCCGGCCCAGGGGCTCGTTGGTCCGAACCAGCAAGAGAACCTGAACAAACCCGGGATGATCTCCCACCCGATCGATCTCGTCCGCCGCCAGGTCCCCATCCTCGTAGGGAACGATAATGGAAGCGCGCAGCCTGGGTTCCGGTTCCAGCCAATCGGCGATCTGCCAGTCGTTGATGGCCCGGGCCAGCGCGGCTCCGTACTCCAGGTTGAGCTGCCCGCCGGCCCCGTAAAGGCAGTTGAGGATGCCGTACCGGATATCGTAGGCGTCCAGCAACTGTTTCCGCATGAAATCCAGATCCGAGCCCGCCGGCAGTCCCGATGGCGGCCAGGCATCGTGGCGGGCGGCATTCATCAACGCCCGCGGGTAGTATCCCCCCAGATGGCCGCGAAGTCCGAACCTTCGATGGTGTCGGCGCCACCGCTCCGGAAGGTACTTGTAGAGGGTTTCATTGGAAGGGATGATGTTGTGGATGTCGCAGTCGATGACTTCCAGCCGCGACTTTTTGCCGCCCGCCAGGGCCTGCCTTGAAGTTACCGCTGTTGCCATGGCCGTGAGTTTCCTCGAATCGGACTGCAAGCCTCGCCCAATGATACCGGGGCTTTCCGACCGAACGCCATCCTGACTTGTCCAGGCCCCGCCCGGTGTTGTCCCCGGGCGTTCTCATCTTAACACGGGGGCTGGCCGGAAGTCCTAGCCCGCATTTCTCACCAGGCCGCTGGAGGCATTACAAGAAGTAGATTATCTTCAGCACCTTGATCGGCACCATGTCAAGGGCTTGCGCATAACAGACGGCGCTGGGCATGCCCTGGCTTGTCCTTTTCCCTTCAGCGCGCACAGGCTCCCTCGACCGTAGAAACCGCTACGCTCTTCGGTCGCGAGCACGCGCTGACGGGAAAATTCCTGCGCCATGATCATGCCCCCTGGTGAGAAATGCGGGCTAGAGCCGATAAAAGGAGCGGGCGTTCTCGGCCAGCACACGGCGGGCCAGGGAATCGGACAAGCCCGCCGGAAAGGACTCTTCCAGGCGATCGAAGTGCCAGTGGGGATGGTCGGTGGCGAACATCAGCATCTCGTCGGAATCCAGTTGGCCGATGACCTCCAGGAGCTGCCCGGGAGACGGGGGAGCATCCATGGGCTGCAGGGTGAGCCGGATGTGCCGGCGGATGTATTCGGAAGGGGGACGCTTGACCCAGGGGATGTCTCGGCGCAGGCCCCGCCACTCCTTGTCGAGCCGCCACATCAGCGATGGCATCCAGGAACAGCCAGCCTCGATCAGAGCCACTCTCAGGTGGGGAAAGCGATCGAACACGCCTTCCACGATCAGGCTGGTCACCTGGGACTGAAAGACCTGTGCCATGGCCGCGTACTCCTCCAGATAAGTGGAGAGCCAGCCGCTGGGGGTGGGGGGATGACCGGGGGCTCCACCGAACTGAATTCCCACCACCAGATCGTGGCGGGTGGCCGCCTCATAGATGGGGTCGTAAATCCGGTTCCCGTAAGGGATCAGCGACCGGACCGGCATGACCGCCTGGACGAAACGGGGGTCCGCGCCCCAGCGGTCGATTTCCCTTGCCGCCAGCACGGGGTTCTGGGTGGGAGCCACAAGGGAGGCTCGCAGCCTGGGGTCCCGGTCCAACCAGTGCTCGGCCTGCCACCGGTTGATGGCCGAGGCCAGGGCGGCAGCCAGTTCCGGGTCGTGCACCCCCTGAACCCGATAGGCGCAGTCGAGCACGCCAAATTCGACCTGTAGCGGGTCGAGCACCTGCTTCCGCATGAGTGCAAGCTGCCGCTCCTCCTCTCCCTCCCATTCCAGCCCCGGCCGAATGGAGGTCGGGGCTCCCTTGGGATAGTCATCCGCATCCGGCCCCCGGAAGGCCGACTCCTCGATATAGGCGCACCAGTGGTCGGCCAGATAGGGCTTCAGCGCCTCCAGCGAAGGAACTTCGTTGTGCAGGTCGCAGTCAATGACCGGGCGCCCCGACCAGAAGTGTTGCTGCGCCTCTTCCCCGGAAACCCGAACCACTCTTCCCTCCCCAATCGGTCTTGCTTCCGTGAGAGACTATCCAGAGCCAAAGCGCCTTGTCAATGGTGTCGAGGGCGTCCAGATGGGGGTTGCTGGCCGCCGGTCAACCAAGTATGATGGCGCCCAAATAGGTTTCAAGTAACCGGATACGTCCTATGAGAAAACGGAGCAGAAGAGGATTTGTTCAGGACCTGGCGCTGGCCGCCGGAACCCTGGCCCTGGGGCCCATGGCTGCCTGCCAGGCGGCGCCGCGGCCGCGAATGGCTCGAAACCGCAAGGAACTGATTCAATCCCTGCAGGGCGTGCATAACTTCATGGTCACTACCTTTCACCCCGACTTCGAGCTGGATTCGGAGGGGCTCCGCCGCAACGTGGCCGACCACGCCCGCGGTTTCTACCAGAACATGACCATCGTGGTTGCCGGAGGCCTGGGCGAGCTCTACAGCTTGGACATCGAAGAACATCGTGCGCTGGTCACGGCGGCTGTGGCCGGGGCCGACGGCAAGATGCCGGTGGTGGCCGGGGTGGGCGGCGGTTACCGCAACGCTGTGAGCATGGCCCGCAACGCCGAACAGTCGGGTGCCGACGCCGTGCTGGTCTTTCCACCGGGCTCCCGCTGGGGCCTGGAGGAGGGAACCTACCGCTGCTGCCTGGACGTAGCCAAGGCGGTCGACATCGGAGTGCTCATCTATCCCCGGGCCGAGGAATACTGGCCTGGTCTGTTGAAGAGATTGTCCCGGATCGAGAACATCATCGGTTTCAAGGACCCCAGTGGCGACACCCGGGTAGGTCTGGCCCTGGGCGACCTGGTGCCGGAAGACTTCCTGTGGGTGGCCGAAGGCGAGGGCCACGCCGCCAAGACGCTGCCGCTGGGCGGCCGGGCCTACACCACCGCGGTGGCCACCTTCGTTCCCCAGGCCAGCCACGCCTTCTGGAAGCACGGCGTGGCCGGAGAGAAGGAACGGATGAACCGGGTTCTCAAGGACAAGATCGAGCCGGTGGTCAAACTTCGCGGCGTTCAGCCCGGGTATGGCATCAGCGCCATCAAGGTGGCCCTGGAATCGCTGGGCCGGGCCGGCGGGCCGGTCAGGCCGCCCGGGACCCAGGTGGCCGAGAAGGACAAGGCCGTCATCGCCGAAATTGCCCGCTCCCATTCCGAGGTGAGACGGGAAGGTTGAAGGAGGTCATTCATGGACAGCATGAGCCGGCGCGATTGGCTGCTGGCCGCCGGAGGGGCGGGACTGATGGCGGCGGCTTGCAGCAGCAAGGAACCCACCAAGCCGAAGTCGGACGACCACCGCATCGTTGATGCCCACGTTCACATCTGGACTTCCGACCACAAGCGCTTTCCGCTGGCTGACGGCTTCACGCCGGAAGACCTCTGGGTGCCGAGCTTTTCGGCCGAGAGGCTCCTTGAGGAGGCTCATCGGTCCGGCGTGGGCAAAATCAACCTGATCCAGATGACCTGGTATGGCCTGGACCACTCCTACATCCTGGATGTCATTGCCAACGACCCCGAACACTTCGTGGGAACCGGCATCATTCCGGCAGTCACCGACGTTTCCCTGGCCAGTCCGGACCGGACCATGGTGTCCCTTTCCAAGCAGGGAGTCTACGCCTTTCGCGTGCGCGGCGGCAGCACCCGTCCTCCCTTGGGCGGGGGCCCGCAGTGGATGGACCACCCCGGATTCGACAAGATGTTCAAGGCGGGGGCCGATCACAACCTGGCCCTGAGCTTCCTGATGGGCCCCCGGGATCTACCCGAAGTCGACCGCATGTGCGGCCGCTACCCGGAAACTCCCATCATCCTGGACCACTTTGCCGGAGTTTACGAGGGATCCCCTGAGGATGAAATCACCGCCCTGTTGCGCATGGCCGACCACAAGCGGGTCATGTTGAAAGTGGGGGCCTTCTACAGTAGAGGCAGAGTTCCTCCCTACACCAGCCTGCTGCCCTTGATCAAGCGGGTGGTGGCGGCCTTCGGTCCGGAGCGATGCATGTGGGAGAGCGATGCGCCCTTCCCCCCCGACCGACCCGCCAGGCATCCCTTGCCCGACCCTCCGCACGGGATCGAGCCGGCCGTGGCCCTCATTCGGGACCATGCCGACTTTCTCAGCCCGGCGGACAAGGAGCAGATCCTGATCAAGACCGCCGACGATTTCTTTTTCAAGCGCAGCTAGCCCTCGATTATCCTCGAACCGGTGCCTGACGGCGCCTGCTCCCGCGGCTTTCACGCAGAAAGGAGAATGTCCGATGCAAGCCGGGTTCTCTCGTCGAAGGTTCCTGCAATCCCTGGGCACCGCCGGGGCCGCCGGGTCCATCCTGGGGACCCCCACCTCTTCGTCGGCCGCGGCCCCCGATTCCCGCTCCGCTCCCCTGATCTCCTCCTCCATGGCAGCTTCCACGGGCTTTGTCCATCCCCAGAAGGTTCTGCTGTGGGAACGAACCCGCAAGGAAGTTCGGGAAGACCTCCGGAGCGGAAACCTCAAGGCCGCCATCGTGCCCACCGGCTCCACCGAGCAGCACAACGAACACCTGGCGCTGATCACCGATGCCGCCACCGCCACCCTTTTCGCGCAACAGGCCGCCCTCCGGCTCTACCCCCAGGTGACAGTTTCCACTCCCTGCCCGGTCGGCTACGCTCCTTATCACATGGCCCGCAAGGGAACCCTTACCTTGCGTAAGGAAACCTTTCTGGCTTACGTCTTCGACGTGATCGAGAGCCTCACCGCTCACGGGTTCGGCACCATCCTGGTGGTCAATGGCCACGGCGGGAACCATGGCCTGCTGAAAGGGGCGGTCCCCGAGTGGCGCCGGAAACTGGGAGTCACCCTGGACGCCGTCTCCTACGGGGAAGGTTACACGGACGAGGAGCTGGCCACCTTCCTGACCTCCTACCGGCAGAAGCTGGACGGAAAGCTGGACACGCTGGCCCGCCAAACCGCGCACAGCCACGCCTCCGAAAACGAAACCTCGATCCTCATGGCCGCCTATCCGGACCGGGTCCGTTTCGTCACCCTGGAGGAATACGACCAGGCAGGTCTGAACTACGAATCGGACATGCCGCCCAAGGTCTGGGAGTATATGGAGCCCTTCGAAGCCCAGCGGACCACCAACCCGGAAAACCCCAGAGACCGCGCCCGCCAGGAGCAGGCGCTGCTGGCAACCCCGGAAAAGGGGGAAAGACTGATTGCCATGGGTACCCGCTTCATTGTCGACAGGCTGCAGCGGATGATCCGGGCCACCGAGGCCGGACGCCCCTGGCCGTAGCAACCCATCACCCGGCGCTTCCGTTTTGCTTCAAGTCATAGATTTCACCAACTTTGTCCGAGCCACTACCAAGGGCTTGCTGTGGATCGCATTGACCCTTCCGGTGCTCGCCATTCCCAGCGACGGCGGAACCCAGCCGGTGTGCCTGGAGGTCGCTCCGCGATTCGGCAGTTTTCACCACCCGGTCCCCTCCCCGGCCCCCAGCTTGACGGCCACCAGCCTGAACCTGGCTACCGAGACTTCCTTCCGGACAATTCTGCGGCACCTGGAACGGGTCCGGCTCCTCCAGTCCGATCTGTTCTTTTTCCAGGAAGTGGAGCACTATCCCGATCGGGACTCCCTCTTGATCCCCCGACTGGCCAAGCACCTGGGCTACGACTATGTCTTCGCCCCGGCTCAGCGAGTCGGCAGGAACGGCGCTCAAGGGCTGGCGATTCTCAGCCGTTATCCCCTGCGGAACCCCAAGGTCGTCCGTCTGCCCCGGTTCATCCTGAAGGTCAACAACCGCTGCCGCATCGCCTTGACAGCCACCGCGGCCACACCCCTGGGCGCCGTCGGCCTCGTCAACCTCCATCTGGACACCCGCATCAACCTGAGTCAGCGCTACCGGCAGCTTCAGCCGGTGCTCGAGGCCGCCTCAAGACTCCCCCAAGCCTCTCTGATCGCCGGAGACTTCAACACGCAAAACTTTCTCTGGATCGAAAACCTGCTTCCCCTGCCCTTCCTCCATCGCCAGGTCCGCCCGGTCTTGGCCAGGTTGGAGGCTTCCGGATACTCCACACCCTTCACCGGAACCGGGCGCACCCATGCCTGGGCTCCACTCAAACTGGACTGGATTTTTCTGAGGAATTTAAATGCTCGGGCCCGACGCGTGCAAAGGATCGGGTTCTCCGATCACCGCGCCCTCTGGGTGCAGTTGGTACCCGACGGGTAACCCGCATTTCTCACCGGGGGGCGTGATCATGGCGCCGCAATTTTCCCCTCAGCACGTGCTCGTGAGCGAAGAGCGTAGCGGTTTCTACGGTCGAGCGAGCATGTGCGCGCTGAGGGGAAAAGGGCAAGCCAGGGCACGCCCAGCGCCGTCCATTTCCACAAGCCGTCACAATCAGTCCGATAAGGTACTGAATACAAAAGGCCTTTCATAGTGTTGGCAGCGACCCGGTGAGAAGTGCGGGGTCTCGCCCGCATTTCTCACCGAGCCTCGGCCCGCTGTCGAATGGGAATGATCCGACCGGGAAAGGGAGGAAACTCAGGACCCGAGGGGTGGTCCGGATCGGGAACGATCCGCTGGCTGCCGCGGTCGAGCCTTCCGATGGCATCCATGAGTGTGGGAGCGATGTCCAGGGTGAGGAAGGCTCCGCGAAGTCTCCGGCCCCGCTTGAGGCCCAGCTCGTCTCCTCCCCAGACCATGAAGGTGGTCTGCGTCTCCAACGGCAGGAACCCACCGTGGCTCCCGGCCGGCTGCTGGCCCATGGTGTTTACGTTCCAACCGTGCCGCATCCAGACGCGGAAGTCGGGGGTAGCCTGTCGGAAGCGGAACCGGAGTGCTCTTTTCAAGTCCTCTCTCCGTCCGACCCCATCCAGAGTCAACAAGACGCCGGCACGACTCTTGCCGCTCAAGTAGTCCTCAAAGTTGGGCCGGAACAGGTCGGCCAGAATGACCGGAGCCAGGCTCGTTTCCAGCCTGGCCGTCTCCGAGACCCACCGGCGAGGATCGAGCCAGCGCGCCCACAACCGGTCGGGGTATCCAAGAGGATCCCTCGATCCCGCGGCCCCTGCCCCATCGAGCCTTGCCAACTCTCCGCGATTCTTCAGGGGTCCATACCAGAGGGTTCCATCGGTCGCTTCCAGAAGGGCCGCCTGACCGCGATTTTCCGAGGCCATCAGCCACAGCGCCTGCCGGAGCGGCTGGCCCTTCCAGCCGGTCAGGACCTCCGGCGGGATCGGGGCTACAAAGAAGTTGAAGGGGTAGCGGTTCCCAAAGGCATCCGGATTGAGCGCCCGATAGCCGGTTATCAGATCGGGGTAGCTCAGGGTGAGAAAGGGCGCTTCACCCGACTGTGACCAGCGCTCGGAGGCCGGCTTGGCCCAGCCCACGGTGTAGTTGGCGAGTTGCTCCAGGCTGTTTGGGGGGCCGAAATACCCTTTGGGGACCAACCCGTCGATTTCGAAACCCGACCGGATGAAACGGCGCCACTCCTCCTCTTCCGACGGCAGCGCCAACAATCGCCGCAGGATGGCGGCCTGGTTTCGATAGAGTCTCGACTCCGAAGCCAGTCGTGCGCCCGCATCCCTGGCCGACGGCATTCCGGCTGCCAGATGGCGCTCCGACCACGCCTCGAACACCTCCGCGGCTTGTTGCAGAGAGTAGGCATCCGCTTCGAGCCAGGGACGAACCCTTCGGAAGACAGGCTGGAAGATCTCAAACACCCGATCCAGCTTTTCCACGTCATTCTGCAGGCGCAGAGAATCCAGCAGGAGCAGGTGCAGTCGGTTCAGATCGGAATGGCGCAGAAACAGGTCGAATCTCGGATTCCCCATATTGGCGGCAAAGGCCGTGAAGTAACCCTTGGCTCCGAAGGGCACCGTCTCGCCGTAGGGAGAGGTGGGGCTTTCGTACACCCTGGCGAAGTCCACCCCCGGAATCGGTCGCGTCAAGGCATGATCGGAATCCTCCACCTCCGGCGACAACACGGTGTGTCCACCGAACTCCGGCCGGCGCAGCCAGGGGTTGATGGGAAACCCGTAGTTGATATGGACCGGGTAGAGGTTCATCCCGTGGTCGGAGACCATGGCGACCAGGGTCCGGTTCCGGCGAGCCGTCTGCTCCACCGCCCCCATGATCTCGCCAAACCAGTCATCCAGCTTGACCAGCAGGTGCAGCACCGACCGGTAGGAGCTGTCCAGATGAAAACGGTGGTCGAGCGTCACGAACAGCGCGGTGATGAAGTCGAGAGTCTCGGAGGGGTCTCCCTCGGCCCGCCACTTGAGCCACTTGGCCAGGGTCAGGGCCAGACTCTGGTCCAGGCGCTCGACATGGTCGGGATAGGCCACCAGATGGGATAGATGCTGGTGCAGTACCGCTCCCGGACTGAACTCCCGCCGGCCAGCCCGGACCAGGAATTTGCCCATGGCCCCCAGTTGTATGGCCGACCGCTTGCGGCTCAAGGTCTGTAGGGAACTCCAGACCCTCTCGGGTGGAAACGCGTCCGGTAGAATCGGGATCCTCAGCAGATCCAGTTCCCAGAGAGCGTGGGTCCGTCCACTGCCTCTGATCAGCTTGCCCGCCGAATCGAGCAGGCCGTTCAGGAAAACCTTGGAGGCCCCGCTGGCGCGGTTGAAGTAATAGTTCCTCTTGACGATGCTGGGCTGGCCCGAATCGATTTGAGCCCAAACCGGAGCCGAGAGCGGCAGTGTCCCGGTGAAGATGGTTTCGGCACGCACTCCCTGACGGACAAAATACTCCCTTATGTTGGGTAGCAGCTCTTCCCTGCCCACCAGCTTCTGAGTGGCCCGGTAGTCTTCGCGGAAGCGCTCCGGAAAGGGCAGTCGCAGGACGGCGTCCGATTGCGGGGCCAGAGCCGCCTCGATCAGGAGACCCGGCAGCCCGTCGACCTTGAGCAGAATGATCCTGGCCCGCTGCGCCCGGGAGGCAGGCTTGGCCGCGACTTGTTCGGAAACGAAGCAGATGCCCAGAACAATGGCGGCCAGCAGACCGGCAATCCTTTGCGGGGCAAATGTCCTCGGAGTTCCTGATTTTGAAATCGAATGGTTAATCAAGGAGTTGATTTGGCAGGGAAGGCCGAGGACTGGGAGGCGGGTCCTGAGGGGAAAATCCAGCCCGCCACCTGGTTCCGGTATCCCTCCGGCACAGAGCGTGGGTAAAGCCGTTTGAGATTCTGCAGGAAGCGGCGCGACTCGGGTCGGCTGCGCTGCGGATCGGCGGCGGATAGCCGGTCCCAGGCCTGGAACAGGCGGGGCCAGGTTATCCCGTTCAGGTGGGGTTGCCGATTGAACCCGCGGATCACCTCCAGTGCCCGGTCCAGCACCCGCTGTTGCCGGAAGCGGGCGATGTCCTCGGTGGAGATCGACCGCCGGCCCAGGTCAAGCCTCTGCCGAATTCCGTCCTCGTAGACCCTTCGTATGAAGAGACCCAGCCGACCGGATGCGTTTCGGGTGATCGCCTGGTGCCGGGCCCTGGCGTTCTCGACCTGACGAGCGAAGGAATCGGCCAGAGGATTGGAGGTGCGCCGATCCAGCATCCTGAGCAGCAGTCCATTGGTGTCCTTGTCGAAATGCCATCCCATTCGAGCAAAGAGCTTGGCGGACTCGATTCCCGAGGAGGTCGACCGGGTGCTGAAAAAGGTCACATCCTTCCTGTCGAGGCTCCAGCGACCGATGTAGCGCAGTGCTTGCAGGTGAAGCGGCAAACCGTAGACCGATAGCAGATTCTCGGCCGTATTGCGCAGCACGGCCGTGTCCTGCCTGCGGCCGGGATTGCCGGGTTTGAAGAAGTTCAGCACGATCACCGGACGCAACCTGAAATCGCTGATGAGCACGTAGTAGGCCAGCGGGATCTCTTCTTCGGGATTTTTGTCCATGCTCGCCCGGACTCGTGGATGCTCGAAGGGGTCGTAGCCCAGGTCGAAAGGATTGTTCTTGGGCCAGGGCCGAGGTCGTTCAGCCAGATCCGCCTTGCAGATCGACAGGACCGCGGTCCGATAGAGCGGCCAACGACCGTCCAGTCCATAGTGAACTTCCTGGAAACGCAAGCCCTGAAGAGTGGCCCGGCTGTGCAGATAGGCGGCTGCTTTGCCCATCTTTTCCCGCATGCGGGTCTCGAAGTTGTCCACCACCCAGTATTCGGAACGACCACTGACCACGATGCCCAGAGCCTCGCGGTTGATCAGGGCCGTATATTTCAAGTCCATGATGGCCGGCAACCCCAGGTTTCGGTCGGAGGGCTGCAGGGCCGCCGCCTCTTCGTAGAGCAGCAGGAGAGCGTAGAGTTGATGGAATTGTCGTTCGTCCAGATCGTTGCGGTAATCCCGGTAGGTCTCCAACGCAAAACGGCCGGGACTGAAGAAACTGGCGAAGTCCGACACTGTCCTGGCGGCGGCCCAGGCGAAACGGCCCTTGGCGCCGGACTTGCGGCCGCGAGCCGTCAAGACCGGCTTGGGCAGGCTTCGAATCGGCCCGGCGGTTGCACCCGCGGTGCCCCGAGGCGACCACCAGGGGAACGGCAGCGCCGCCTTCACTCGCTGGACGAACCCTGGAGAGCTGCTGCTCAGGTTCCAGACCGCAATCCACTGGCGGCGTGTGGTGTCCTGGGGATCCAGAACGACCGCCAGCAGAGGGATGAACTCCGTCCCATTCGCTCCCAGGACGGAAAGCACAAAGCGGTAGGGACGGTCGGAGTTGTTCTCGACTTCCAGCGGATGGTTGCGGATTTCCAGGGGTTGTGGCTGGTACCGCTGAAAAACAGTTTCCGCCGACAACCACCCGACCGTCAAACAACCCGCCAAACACCCGCTTATGAACCACCGCAACCACATGAAAGAACCCTGCCTCAGCGATCCGAACCCTTTCTTAAGACGCAACATCCCGGGCGCGGGTTTCCGGAAAACCCGGCCGTTTTTTCGCCAGCGAATTTCCGTTCACCAGTCGCCACCGTCAACCGGCGAACCGGTCGCCCCCGGCTCCTGCCTTCAGGTCTGAACCGAGACCACAACCGCTGTCAAGCCGTGCCGTCAAAAAATCGAATGGCGCCGTGCAAGGCCTCGGCCTGGCGCCGGGCCCGCTCCTCATCGAAGTAGTTGGTCTTGAACTGAAACAGCCGCGGCTGCACGCTTTCAGCCACCGGACAGAGGGATCGACGGTAGTCCTGACGCTGGTCGGAGGAGAACTTCCGCCCCAGGAAGGCCGGCTCCAGGTAGGTCACCTGCCAGCACCCGTACATGGGGTCTCCGCCCAGCTCCAGATACTTTTCGCGAAAGGCTTCCCAGCTGAAGGCGCCGCCGTTGTCCAGACGCAGCACGTAGGTCCAGTAGGCGTGCCTGTACCCGGAAGGGACCTTCTGAGGCGTCAGCCACTCGCAACCATCCATGGCCTGCCGGTAGAGCTCGGCGACCCGGACTCGACGATCCACCAGTTCCTCCAGGCGCTCCACCTGGGCCAGGGCCACGGCCGCGCACAACTCCGACATGCGGTAGTTCCAGCCCACCTGCTGATGCCGCAGGTAAGCGGGGTTCTGGATCACCTCCTTGGAGATCACCCCGGCGCCCGGCTTGGCGCCCACGGTGCCGTACCCAAGGTTGCTGAACTGGCGAATCCGCTCCGCCAGCCTCTCGTCGTCGGTGGTGACCATACCCCCCTCGCCGCAGGTCATGTGCTTGGTGCTTTGAAAGCTGAAGCTGCTGGCGTGGGCGATGCCGCCCACCAGCGTTCCATGGATGGATCCCAGGAAACACTGGGCATCGTCTTCCAATACCTGCAGCCCGTGACGCTCGGCGATCCGCATGAGCGCCGGCATATCCGGCGGAAGCCCGTAGAGCGCCACCGGCAGTATGGCCTTGGTCCTGGGGCCGATGCAGGCTTCCACCGACCGGGGATCGATGTTCCAGGTATCGGAATCCACGTCGGCGAAGACCGCGGAAGCCTGGCAGTGCACCACCGCCATGGAGGTGGAGGCCATGGTCAACGGAGGGACGATAACCTCGTCTCCGGGTCCCACCCCCATGGCCGCCAGCGCGCTGTGCATGGTGGCGGTGCCGTTGACGAAGCCGATGGCGAAACGCACGCCGATGGTATCGGCAAAAACCTGCTCCAGGCGCGTGCTGGCCGCGCTGTCCGACTTTCGGAACTGGCCCTGCAGGACCTCCAGAACGTACTGCCGTTCCTTCTCTCCGATGCGCTGCTGCAGACCCATTCAGCCGTCCTCCTTCTCTCCCTTGCCACTGTCTTGTCGGCGCCGGCCCGGCTGTCAGGCCAGGTATTTCCCAAACGTCTCACGGGCCTTGCGCCACATCTTCTCCGACAAGACGTGGCCGGCTCCGGGCTCGATGAACCAGGTGAAGCGGCCGGCGGCCCCGGCCCGGGCGTAGGCCCGGCCGATGCTCTCCATCCCCCGGCGAACCTCCCCGATGGGCGAACTGGCATCCTTCTCGCCAAAGTTCAGATGCAGCGCCCTGGGCGCAATCAGGCCGGCGATGTCGGGCGTATCCCCATATTGGTGAAAACCCGGGATGAAGTTGGGAAAACAGTGGAGCAGCTTGTGGCGGTGAATCGCCCGGTAGGTGGGCAGGCAACAGTTGCCCACCAGGCATTTCAAGCGCGGCTCCCAGGGACCCACCAACCAGGTGTGTGTCGACCCCATTGAGTGGCCGTAACATCCCAGACGCCCGGGGTCCACCTCCGGACGAGCGCTCAGATAGTCGACGGCCCGCTGCATATCCAGAATATTTTTCCAGGCCATGCAGCGTCCCTGGACGACCTGACGCAGAAACTCGTACCGCTCGTAGTCGCCGCCCTTCAACCTGCCCTCCGGGTCCCGGCGCTGTTCAAAGCAAAGAGCGTCGGGACAAAGCACCACGTATCCCAGTCGGACCAGGGCCACTCCGGTATGGTGCATTCGATCGCCGGCCAGACCGGCGGGCTCGGTCTTGCCCAGATGCCACTTTCCCGCATGCTGGTGCCAGAGGGCCACCCCGGCCGCCGGGGTCGCGGGCGTGACACCGTCCGGGATCAGCAGGATGGCCGGCACCCGATCGCCGGGTTCCACGGCGTAATCGACCCACAGCAAACGGTAACCCTTGCGCTGCTCTTCCCGCATGACCCTGGGCTCCAGCTCGCAGGGCTCGGGCCAGTCTCCACCCAGGCACTCCAGCAGCCTGGCTCTCAGCTCGGCCGCGTCGGAAGGCTCGTCAGGGGGTTCCAGGGACATGGCCATCGAACTGGAAGTCACTGCTGAAGCTCCTGCAATCAGGGCCGAGGATTTCAGAAAGGCACGGCGATCGGTCGGCAGTGTCACGACTGGCACCGGTGTTTTCGAAAATTGGCAGGCTGGGCTGCCCGAGCCTCAATCATAAACTCGAAAGATAGCCGGGCGCAATTGAACACCGAACCACGAACGGACACCAATCGCTTATTTGAAACAAAAGAAAAATGAGTGATCCACGAAGGACGACGAAGGGCCACTAAGCGAGACGGATCTGCTTCAACGGCGCGCACTGCCACTAAGATTATCAACATCGATGCACAGGATAGACAGGATACACAGGATATGGTCTTGGGAGTCCGGTGTCCTGTAATCCTGGGCATCCGCAATCCCGGACCGGATCATCACGCGAGCCGGCTTTTGGTGCAGTAAGCTCTCGTCCTGTGAATCCTGTGCATCGATGTTAATTACGAAAAAATCGATTCCCGGCCCGGCGTCATGGGACAAATCTTGTGCAGGCACTAATTGCTGCAGGCATCGCTCGCCGGCGCTACAGGAGGCCCTTGTCGGCCAGGAACTGCCGAAGTTGTTTTTTCGGCTCGGGTCCGTGGGAGGGAGCGGGCGGCCGCCACAGATTGGTGTGGAAGAGTCCCTTGATCTGCAGAATGCTCTTGATGGATTGGCCCCAGCCCAGGCCCCCGGCAACTTTCATGAGCGGGTCTTCGTATTCGAACATGACCCGGCGGGCTTCATCCAGGTCGTTGCGTTCCAGGGCGCGATAGAAACGGAAGGCGATTGCCGGGGCAAAGGGAGCATAGGCACAGAGGTAGCCCTGGGAACCGATCAGGTAACCATAGAGGAAATTGCGCATCTGGCCCCCGCCAACGATCACGAACTTCTTGCCCTCAACCGCCCGGATGAAATCGTGATAGCGGTAGAGCGCATCGTGGCTCTTCAGTCCGCACACCCCGGGGATGGTGGACAGGCGTGCCACCAGGTCTGCGGGATAATTCTCGTCGTACCCCAGGAGGGGCAGCCGCGTGCGGCCGGCAACCTCGGCAAATGCGGCGTAGACCTCCTCCGGCTTGGTGGTAAACAGGTGCAGGTTGACACCGTCCACTCCCGAGTCCTCCAGGCGCCGGATGAAGTCGATGCTCTTGCCGGTCCACCACTTCCCGGTCCCCCCGATCACCAGAGCCCGGCCGCGAGCCTGCTCGGCCGCGGTCCGGCACAGCTTCTCGATCTCAGGCTCACTCATGCTCCTGAACTCACTGCTGCCGTGAGTGAAGAAGATGACCGGCGCCTGGTTCTCGCAGAGGAAGTCCACGTAGTCCCTCAGATTGCCGTAGTCCACCGAGTAGTCCTTGGCCAGGGGGATGTTGATGGGCACCACCGGGCCCCGGAGCTTGCGGTAGATCCGCTCGGCGGCAGTCTCGGATTCGGCCCCCCGGAGAACCGGGGCGGCGGCTACCCGGCTCCGACCTTGAAGCGCCAGAACGGTCGCCGCCACCGACCCGGCCAAGAAACCGCGCCGGCTTACTCTTGTGTTGGGAAATCGTATGGATGCCATCGAATGACTCCTTGAGATGCGTCAACGTTGCAGGATGAGTCCTGCATTGTAGACTTTGGATTGTAGCTTTTTGATTGTGGTCCTATGGGAATAACTCGTTTGGATGCCTGTCGGTCCGAGGCATGACCGGGCTACGCCCTGGGGACGGTCATGTCGGCGAGCATCTCGTCGGTGATGGTGCGCCCCAGCACGAATAACTTTCGATCGGCGTACCAGAGGATGCGCTTCCCCCGATGCTCGGTGAAGCTGGCGTACATGGACAACCACTTCCAGTACTTGGGGAAGACACCGGTGGCGTGAGTATCGAAGATCATCTTGGGCTGGCTGAACCAGACAGGCTGATGGGCCTTGGGACGATATTCGCCGACCACGAAAAACTGGGGGCGACGGGCATTGAGGTCCAAGGGTCCCTTGCCTCCGTAACCCGTGCCGTCGTGGTTCTGCATGAAGAGCAGAAAGCGTCCGTCGGAAAGCCGGAACATGGGGGTGGGCGAGACCGGATTCTCGACCGGTTTTCCGCCGTCGCGGTACCTCAACATCTCGGCCTTCCGCCAGGTCCGGGCCTCGGCATCGTCCGACACCGTGTACCACACCTGCCCGTTGGCGGTTCGCATGGCCGCGAACAGGCGTCCGTCCGGCAGGAGAACGGTCCCGGGCTCCTGACAGAAGGTGTATCCCTCGGATTTTTCAGGCTCGAAGGTGCAGGGAACCCAGATCAAATCTTCGTCTTCGGGAAGATAGGTCAGCTTGAGATCCCTCGGATGGGGCCCCTCGTCGATGTTCTCGTAGCGGATGAATTCACAACGGCATTCCCCCAGGTTCTTGTCCTTGGAAAACGGTTTGACGTAGGCCGCCGTCGACCGGGTCAAGGGCACCACCGGACGGTCCTTGGCATCCCGGATGGGCTTCTGCCAGACGATGCAGCGGCTGAGCACATCCGGACCGGGATGATCGTACTTCCGGTTCCTCTTGTAGGGCATGTCGATCCCGGCGTCCTGCCAGGTGTAGCCGTCATCGTCGGAAAACTTGCAGCGCATGATGGCATTGATGAACCCCTCGCCGATACCCGGGGCGAAGTTGTAGAAGACGTAGATGCGGCCCGACTTGCTGACCACCGGCCAGCCGAAGTTGCAGTAGGTCCCCAGTTTCTCCGGGGCGGCGATGGGCTGGGGCCGGGTCCAGGTTACCCCGTTGTCCTTGCTGCGCGCGTACACTACCGAGTAGTCGTGAGCCCCTTCCTTGGTGGCCAGGGTCCAGATGGCCAGCAGGTCTCCTCCGGGAGTGACCTCGACCAGCACGTGGTCGCTGGCCTCGGAGGCGTAGGGGGGCTCCTCGGGCAGGTAGAGCACCAGGTCAGGCTGGGTCCGCTTCCAGTCGGAGGTGTAACAGACCGGTTCGCCGGAACCGGACCCGGCAGGCGCCGCGGATCCCGCCGGTCCTCCCGACGGGTCCCGACAGGCCGCCACGGTAGCCGTCAACCCCGAGGCAACGGTAAGACTCTGCAGCAGCTGTCTTCGATTCATGGGAAACCTTCGGTTTAGTGGTCAGTGATTAGTGGTTAGTGGATAGCTATTTAATCGACACGTTCAGCAACTGAAACAAACCTGTTTCACTCTCGTAAGAACCGCCCGCCAAGGCGGGGGCTGGGCTAATCACTATCCACTGACAACTATTCCACCCGGTCCCGGGCCACGTCCACGTCGGGATAGAAATAGGCGATCACCATGGGCTCCCGGCTCTCGTTGCGAAAACAGTGGGGCACCAGCGGCGGCACAATGGTGGCGTCATACTTGCCGAGCGCAAAGGTCTTGCCGTCGATCTCGGCGGTTGCCCGACCCTCCAGGATGATGACTGTCTCCTCGCAGGGGTGGGTATGCAGGAAAACCGCCGAGCCCGGAGAGAAGGTGGCGACGCCGGCGGTCATGTGCCTTGCGCCTTTCCCGCTGTTGACCAGCCTCATGGCCTCCAGACCGGGGTCGCTGCGATCGATGGGTTCTTCCCTGGAGTAGACGATTCTCATGCCGGACCCTGCCCGAGCAGTTCCTGCCAGCTCACTTCACTGATGGATTGGGACTTGATCTCGCCCAGCTTTGCCAGATCCTTCAGCAACTGCTCTGCGTTGGAGCGCTCGAAGCAACCGACCTTCCACTTCTCGAGGCCCCCCTGCTGGATTTCCATGCCGATGCGGAAACCATGGTTATCGGCCACCACCTCCGAGCAATATCCCTCTCCCGGACTGGCCGAGGTCAGGATGCGAACGAAGGCCTTGTCTCCCGACCGTTCCAGCAGGCTGCACTCAGCGATGCCCGAATCCTGCTCCAGGTGGTCCAGCACGGCCTGAAGCTCCTGCTCGCTGGGGTTGTCCAGAACCAGGATCTCTTCCGCCGAGGTGGGCCCCAGAATGAATCCGCCCGGGCAAATGAATCTCACGCCGGGAACCGCCCGGGACAATTGGTTCACCAGGCACCCGCGATGCACGACTCCGAACTCTACCTTGAACATGGATGATTCCTCCTGATGGATGACTTCCAAGAGCGATCGGGCCACCCGGTCGCTCGAGACAGGACCACCGGCAGCCTCAAGCCCGGCAATGCACCACCTTCAAGCTGCGCGGCGGGATCTGAAGCGAGAAAGTGCCGTCGGTCACGCTCAGTTGGCTCTTTTGAATCAGGTCCTCGGCCCGGCCCGGCCTCTCGGCCAGAGCCACACCCACCTGGGCCGCCGAGTTTTCCAGGTTGAGGACGAACACCAGGCTGCCGCCGGCCGGCGACTCTCGGGTCAGGGCAATCACCTTGCTCCCCCGGGTCGACAGGGGCCGGCGCACCCCGGCAGCCTCCAGAAAGGGTTCCAGCAAGGCCATAGGGGCAACGCCGTCCAAGGCATGCCCGGCAGGCAGGTCTGTGAGAACGGCTTCGGGAAGCCCCCCGAAGGCGGCTCCGATGGGAACCGTCAGCCAGGTGAAGCCCCCGTCGGCGGTCTGCACCCCCACCACTTCCTTGCCGAAGCGGGCGACGGCACGGGTGCTGCCCTGAGGTTCCAGGCTGGCATAATTGCAAGCCTGCTTGACGGTGAATTCTCCGAAATCGGTGTGGATCCGATCCCGCCCCTCATGCAGGTCCAGGGCGTCGATGCGGGAGTAGTCCAGCACCTGGACCCCCAGCAACTCTGCCAGCCCTTCGGGAGGATTGTAGCTGAACCTTCCGGTGGGCGCATTGGTGCCCAGAATCCCGTCGGCAAACAGGTGAATCTCGGGGTGGTCCCGCCTAACCCGACGGATCTTGTCGATCGTCGACTCCGTCAGCAACATCAGGCTGGGCAGAAACACCAGCTTGTAGCCGGACCAGTCCATCCGGGTGGTCACCAGGTCAACCGGAATGTTGTTCTCCCACAGGCTGCGGTGAATGCCGCGGATGAAGCGCAACTGCTGCCCCTTGGCGTTCTCCATCTCCATGATGATGGCGTTGTCGCTGTCGTAGGCTATGGCCACCTCGGCCCGCGGGATCTTCAGCGGCAGGTGGGACTCGATGGATCGAATGGACCCGATAGCCTTTTCGATCGCCTTGAGCTGCGGCAGGGGCTTGCCGCTCATGGTGACAAGATTGAGACCCGGCGCCTCGTGGGTTCCATATTCGGGGCGGTACTGCCAGAAGATGGCTCCCTTGGCGCCGTAGATCAGGCCCATCCACAGACACATGGCCAGGTCCTCGGGAAGTGTCTGCTTCCGATAGGTCATCCCGCCGTGGTAGAACCCCGAATAGATCTCGGTGTACCACCACTGGTGGTTCTTTCCCACCGCCCGAGACCACTGGCTGGCATAGGCGATATTGCTGTACTGATAGGGGTCCTCGCTGGCAAACAGGTTGGTGCTGTGGGACGCAAAGCCCCAACTGTCGCACTCCTGGGCGCATCTCTCGTCCAGCGGGTTGTTGTAGCGGAAACCGTGGCTGTGAAGCTCGTGCTTGGGATCCAGGCTGCGCACGATCTCCACCTGCCATTTCAGGATCTGGGCCACGTTTTCATAGAGGAACTGCCGGAACAGCAGCATGGCCATGAGCAGGTTCTTGGACTGCGGAGCCGCCACGTCCTCCCAGGTCCGGTACCGCATCCCCAGGCGCTCGCTCAACTGTTCCAGGGTGAAGCGCCGTTTCAGCCACTGCTGGTACTTGGCTCGCGTGTGGACGCAGTAGCAACTCCATCCGGGTCGGTTCACGTCGCTGCCCATCCCCTGAAGTCCGGGACCGTCCCAGACCACCCACATGCCCATGGCCGGGGAATCCTTGTAGCGGTTGACCACCGCCCGCAGCACCTCTTCCGAGTAGACTTTCCACATGGGATGGTCGAAACAGTGTCGATTGCCTCCCTGCACGCCGGCGGAGTTGGCAAAGGGCTCGGCCACTTCCCCGGTGTGGTAGACCACCCGCATGTCCGGGTGCTTGCGCATCATCCAGTCGGGACAGGCCATGTGGGTCGACAGCGTAAAGTCGAAGATGACCTTCAGTCCGTGCTTGGCAGCCAGCTCGAACATGCGGTCGAAGTCGCCGAACTCGATCTTGCCCGGCTCCGGAGCCATCCAGTTCCAGGAGGTAAAGGTTCGCACCGAGTCGAAACCGGCCTTCTTGATGGCGGCAAAGTCTTCGTCCCACATCTCCATGGGCGGCATGGGGGCGCGGTAGTACTCCACGCCCACATGGTAGCTATAGGAGTTGTCCGATGGCACGGGGGCGGCGGTTGGCGGCGAGGCCCAGGCCAGCCCGCCGGAGGCAGTCACGGCTCCGGAGACCTCCAAAAACTCTCGGCGGTTCACTGGGAATCTCCTGGCGATTTGAAGAACAGGCGCCTTGCGAGGGCACTCATCCTATGTTTCCTCTCCGGGAATGTCAATCCTTCGCCGGAGGGGTGTTCCGCCCGATTTATCGACGGATTGGCAATCACGTCACAGCCCTCGGGAGGCGGTCGAGATTCAAGAAACCCGTCGAGGAAAAGAGGTGGAAAGACGACGGTTGCATTGAGCGAATTCCCTTCAGGAAACTGCTGGCCCACTCGATCACGAAAGTGGCGAGCGCCCAATCCAAGGCATCCCTAACGGGAGGCCAATCGTCTCTTCAATGGAACGGCGGGTCTGATCGGTCCTTACCGCCCTTGTCAAACCAGGCGCGATGCTATAGGTTGCCACCTCCCCACCGTCCCGCTTCGGCAAGGCGCAATCGAACCCTCTACGCCGCCTTCTTCGAGCGAAAGGCATCAACCGATGAAACAGTCCATCTCCTTGTTTTTCAAGCTCTGCCTGAGCGGCATGCTGCTGGTTGTGGCGGTGTGGCCGTCCTACCGGGCCCAACTGAAAACACAGACAGGCGAGGCCGACTACATCATCGACACGGTCGCAGGAGGAGGGAATTTGGAGGGTCTAGTCCGGCCCTATGGCGTGGCGGTGGACGCCACCGGCAATATCTACTACGCCGATTTCCGGGACCACCGCGTTCTCAGGATCGATCCTTCGGGAGTCATTCCGACCATCGTTGCGGGAACCGGGCCCGGGGACGGCGCCGGAGGGGCCGGTGGATACGGCGGGGACGATGGTCCGGCAGTGGAGGCGCAGTTGTACGGTCCCCGGGGAGTGGCAGTGGATTCAGCCGGAAACCTCTACATCGCCGATTCCTCCAACCATCGAATTCGCAGGGTCGATCCTGCCGGGACTATTACCACTGTCGCGGGGACGGGATCCGAAGGATTTAGCGGGGATGGAGGTCCGGCGGTGCAGGCCCAGCTAGCCGATCCGTCCGGCGTGGCCGTGGACCCCGCCGGAAACCTCTACATCGCCGACCACGAAAACAACCGCATTCGCAAGGTCGATGCCTCGGGGATCATCACCACCATCGCCGGGAAGGACTTTGGGGTCGAAGTCGGTAATCGTGCCTACTGGGCAGTCGATGCGCAGCTAAACGGACCCTACTTCGTGGCAGCAGACGCAACGGGCAATGTCTACTTCTCCGAGACTGCCGCGGACCCCAACGGTTCAAACCCGGGCGGAGGCAACTACCGCATTCGCAGGGTCGATGATTCCGGAATCATGACCACGGTTGCCGGGAACGGGAAGACAGGATTTAACGGGGACGGAGGCCCCGCGGTCGAGGCAATGCTGAATGGACCCGGCGGCGTAGCGACGGATGCCGCTGGCAACGTCTACTTTTCCGATCGTTTCAACCACCGCATTCGCAGAGTCGATGCATCGGGGATCATTACCACCATAGCGGGAAGCGGAAGCTATGGCAGGCACGTACCGGGCGGATTCAGTGGGGACGGAGGAGCGGCAATTGAGGCACGGCTAAACGTTCCCATGGGTGTGGCTTTGGACAGCGCAGGCAACCTCTACATCGCCGATTCCCGCAACCATCGCATTCGAGCCCTGGCGCAACCGCCTGCAATCCCGACACACCTGACGGCCAGGGCTGTATCCTTTCAAGAAACCAACCTGACCTGGCGGGACAACAGCATCAATGAAACGGGCTTCAGGGTGCAGCGCCGCTGGGAAGGCTCGGCGGATTGGCTTGAAATCGGCACGGTGACCGCCAACACCACCACGTTTTCGGATTCGGGGTTGGAGCCTGCCACTACCTATCTTTACCGTGTGCAGGCATTCAACAGGATTGTAGCTTCCGCCTTCTCACACGAGGCTAGCGCGACGACTCCAAGATTGCTACCGCCGACCGTGACCCGCTTCGCCCCCACCAGGGGGCTGGTCGGCACACGTGTCACGATCACGGGAACCCACTTTCTCGGCGCTACCGCTGTACTATTTGATGGAGTCAGCGTCGTCGAGTTTGACGTCCTCTCGGCAACGAGCATCCAAGCCGTGGTCCCCCCAGGGGCCACCAGCGGTCCGATCAGCGTGGTCACTCCAGGGGGAAGAGGTGTGAGCGCCAATTCCTTCACCGTGGCGACCGAGATCCAAAGCAGCTTGTTCGTACCCGTTGTGTTGAGGGCCAGGGGCCACGCCGGTTCCTTCTTTACCACCGAGTTGACCCTCACCAACCGGGGAAGCCGGGACACGGCCGTCCGCTACACTTACACGTCCGCCACGGGCACCGGTTCCGGGAATGCAGTGGATTTCCTGGGAGCCGGTCGGCAACGGATCATTCCCGATGCCATCGCCTATCTCACCTCCCTGGGAGTGCCCATCGTAAGAGGTTCGGCGCATGGCACCCTGAAGATCGATTTCTCCAGTCTCTCCGCCCCTACGGATGCCTCCGTCACCTTGAGGGTCAGCACCCCGGTAGAAGAGGGACGAGGAAGCGCCGGCTTGTCCTACACAGGATTGAGTCCAGACGGGTTGCTCACCGGCTCCTCGGTAGTCGCCGGATTGCGTCAGAACAGCCAGGACCGCTCCAACCTAGCCGTGCAGCATGCCGGAAACCCGAACGACGGGACAATCACCCTGCGGGTCACGGTCTTCTCCGGAGACTCGGCAGCGCCTGGGAGAAGAATTGTACTGCCGGACCGGACCCTGAGCCCGGGAGGGTTCTATCAGTACAACGGCATCCTCAACGCGGCCGGTTTCAAGAATGGTTACGTGACGGTCGAACGGGTGAGCGGGAGGGCGCCTTTCTACGTCTACGGCGTCATCAACGACAATTTCAATTCGGACGGGTCGTTCGTCTTTCCTGTCAGAGTGGATTCCCTGGTGGGCAAGAGAGGGCAAACCCTGCCCGTCATCATTGAAAGCGGAGCCTTCAACAGCGAATTGACGGTCACCAATTTCTCGAACGTGGAAAAAACCGTGGATTTCCGTTTCGTCGCCGATGCCATTCGGACGGCCGATGACTCGGCCAATTTCAGCCTGAGGCTTGAAGCCGGTGAGCAATTGATCCTTCCCCATTTCGTCGACTGGTTGCGCCGACGGCGGGTTACCGGAGTTGGTCCGGCTGGTTCATCCCATGTCGGAGCCTTGTTCGCCACTGTGGCCGAGGGGGATATGGGCGGGATCGTGATCGGAGCCCGGACGGGGGCTCCGGACAACAGAGGCGGGCAATACAGTCTTTTCTACAACGGGGTGCCCCATGGTTCGACCACGGTCGAGAGCGCCTGGATCTACGGGCTGCAACAGAACGCGGAGAACCGCAGCAACCTGGCCCTGGTGAATACGGGTGAGATCGACGATACCCCCGGCACCTTCGAGATCACGATTTACGACGGCAGCGGGGAGTCCCAACCGAGAACGAAGAGCGTGACGATCGGCCCCCGCGGTTGGCATCAGGAAAACGGAATTCTAGGTAATATCAGCCAGGGTTACGTCCAGGTACGGAAGGTCGCGGGCAACAACCCCTTCGTCACTTACGGCGTGATCAACGACGGCGGCAGACCCGGCGAACGGAGCGGCGACGGCGCTTTCCTGCTCAGCCAGGAATAGCCGTGCCGTCGCGGGGCTTCCGGATCTGGGACTCAGACTCCGAAGGGTGCCTGCCTGCCGCAATCCGCTAACCCGATCTCCATTGGAAGGCAGATCCTCCTGCAGAAGGATCGGAAGGCCATTCGGGGCTCCACGCGTCGGATGAGCATTTTGTGGTTCCTCGCCGTGCAGTTCTAGTAAAATGGATTCCCTCAGAAAAATTCGAACCTGTTCCCTCTTCGCTCACGGAGCACCCATGACCATCTTCCGAATCCCTTGTCTCATCCTTTCCGGCCTCATTCTCACCGTCCTATCCGTACAGGACGCGGGCATCCTCTCCGCTTCCTCCCAAGGCTGGAGGACGCTGGTTGACGGCCAGAGCCTGGAGGGCTGGCAGGCCCAGGACCCCTCCAAGCCCCACGAGTGGCACACGGCCAAGGCGGTTCACCTGGCTGGGAAGGAAAACCGCTTCTTTGCGGCCGAGCCCGGCAAGGGGATTTTCGTCAACGGCAAGACCGGCAGAACCCAGAACCTGGTCACGCTGGAAAAGTACGGCGACGTGGACGTCCACGTCGAGTTCAAGGTGTCCTACAAGTCCAACTCGGGAGTCTTCCTGATGGGGCTCTATGAAGTGCAGGTGCAGGACGACTACGGCAGGCCGGACATCCACTTCTCCATGTCGGGAGGCTTCTACGCGCGAAAAATCAACGACGAGTGGATCGGAGGCACGCCTCCCCGCATGAACGCCTGCAAGCCCCCCGGGGAGTGGCAGGCCTTCGACATCAAATTCCGCGCGCCCCGCTTCGATGCCAACGGGAAGAAGATCGAGAACGCCAGGTTCCTGGAAGTCAGGTACAACGGGCACGTTGTCCACGAAAACGTCGAGATGGAAGGCCCCAACAGCGCCCACATGCCCATCCCGGAGGCCCCCAAGGGCCCCTTGATGCTCCAGGGCGACCATGGACCGGTGGCCTACCGCAACGTGCGCATCCGCCCCCTGCAGTAACCTTCCGCCTGCGGTGGGATCTGCAAACAACTGCCCGCTTTTTCCGCCCCGAGCAGGAGCGACCCGGTTGAGTCCCGGAAGCGGGAGGTCAGGTCGTGCTGGAAATGGAGATACTCCCCGTTAGAATGGGCTGGAAACGGAACACAGAGCGTCGCTCTCTTCCCGTTTCAGCGGTGCGGCCGGCAACCGGCCTGGCCACCCTGCTCCTGATCCTGGCCGGCTTGACGCCGGTCCAAGCAGCCCCCGCGGCAACTTCGGAACAGGTTTCCCCTGCCCCCCCTCCCCGGTTTCAATCCGACCTGCTTCCCATCCTTCGGGCCCACTGCCTGCGCTGCCACAACTCCGAAGCCCGGCTGGCCGGACTGGACCTGAGCACGGAAGCCGCCCTTTTCCAGGGCAGCGCCTCGGGCAGCGTGCTGGTTCCCGGCCGGCCCCAGGAGAGTCCGCTCTACCGGAGGGTCCACGAGGGGCTGATGCCGCCGGACAAACAGACAGAACCCTCGCCATCGGAGCTGGCCACCCTCCAGGCCTGGATTGCCTCGCTGCCTGTTGCCGGTTCGACGGAGCATCCGCATGCCTCCCAAGCCCAGCTTCCAACGGTCAGCCAGCGGGACGTCATCCCCCTGATGCTGCTGCACTGCACCGCCTGTCACGGCCAGCGCATACAGGAAGCAGGCCTAGACCTTCGCACCAAGGCCGCCATGCTGAAGGGTGGCAAGTCGGGTCCGGCCATCGTGCCCGGCAAACCGGAAGAGAGCCTGATCGTTCAACGGATCCGGGCCCGGGAAATGCCTCCCAGCGAACGGGAGGTAGAAGCCAGCCTGCGGCCCATGAGTGCCCGGGGGCTGGAGCAGCTTGTCGGCTGGATCTCCCTGGGCGCCCCGGAAGTGAACGGGACGGATCGGGATGAAGAGAACGGATCCGATCCACTGGTAAGCGAGGAGGACCGTCGCTTCTGGTCCTTCCAGCCGCCGAGAGCGACCGTGCCGCCCCTGCCCGGCTCGACCGAGCCGTCCCGGCTGCGCAATCCGGTAGACGCTTTCATTGCCGCCAGGCTCCGGGAAAAAGGGCTCCGCCTCTCTCCCGAGGCCGACCGCCTGACCCTGATCCGGCGCGCCAGCTTCGACCTGACGGGGCTGCCGCCGGAACCCGAAGAGGTCCGGCGGTTCCTGGCCGACTCCGACCCCGCCGCCTACGAAGCTCTCATCGAGCGGTTGCTGGACTCACCCCGCTACGGCGAGCGCTGGGGTCGGCACTGGCTGGACCTGGTGGGTTATTCCGACCGCCGCCACGCCTGGCGCTACCGTGACTACGTCATTGGCTCGCTCAATGCCGGCAAGCCCTACGATCGCTTCCTGCTGGAACAACTGGCCGGCGACGAGCTTGCCGACCTGTCCGGGCAGCCCGTCCTCACTCGGGAAGCCATGGACAACCTGATCGCCACCGGTTTCCTGAGAATGGTCAACGACGTGACCGGCAACCGCTTGACCAACTTCGTGTCCCACCGCATCCAGGTCATCAGCGAGCAGATCCAGATCTTCAGCTCCAGCCTGATGGGCCTGACCATGGGCTGCGCCCGTTGCCACAACCACAAGTTCGATCCCATCCCGCAGCGGGACTACTACCGGCTGGCCGCTCTCTTCAAAGGGGCCTTCGACGAGCACGACTGGCTGCCCCCGGCCATTACCGACGATCCCAACCGTCCCATGCTGGCCAATGAGACACGGGTGTTGCCCTTCTTCACCCCGATGGCCAATCCCTTCCGGCTCCATGAAGAGAGTACCCGGCGCGAATCCCACAACGGCAAGATCAACGGCGAAATCGAATCCCTGCAAGCCGCGCTCAAGCAGAAGGCCAAGCCGGTGGAGGAGAGACTCATCAACCTGAGGCTGGCCGAGCTGCCCGAGGAGCTTCGACCGGACCTGCGCGAAATGCTGGATACCCCACCGGAGGATCGAACCCCGGCCCAAAAGGAGTTGGCCGGCAAGTATGAACAGGGTCTGAAGATTCGCTTCAGTGACCTGGAAGACATCGATCCGGACTACCGCAAGGCATCGGAAGAAACCGCCGGGAAGGTCAAGCTGCTCAGGGCCAAGCTCAGACCCGAACCCCTGATTCGGGCTCTTTGGGATCGCGGCAGCCCTTCGCCCACCTACATCCTGAGGCGGGGTGATCCCATGAGTCCCGGCCGTTGGGTGGAACCGGGAGTGCCGGCAGTTCTGACCCGGGGACATTCTCCGCTGAAAATCACTCCCCCCTGGGAAGGAGCTCAAAAGACCGGCCGCCGCCTGGCTCTGGCCCGCTGGCTGGTGGCCCCCGACCATCCCCTTACGGCCCGGGTGATGGTCAACCGCATCTGGAAGCACCACTTCGGTCGCGGAATTGTCAGCACGCTGGGAAATTTCGGGCGAACCGGCGCCCGGCCTACCCATCCCGAACTGCTGGATTGGCTGGCTCTGGAGTTCATCCGGCAGGACTGGAGCCTCAAGGCCATGCATCGTCTGATCATGACCTCGGCCACCTACCGGCAGAGCTCGAGAGTGACGCCGCTGCACGAACAACTGGATCCCGAGAATCTCCGGCTCTCCCGGATGCCCTTGCGCCGCATGGACGCCGAGGTCCTGAGGGACACCCTTTTCCTGATCTCGAACCGGTTGGACCAGACGCCGGGAGGACTGCCCGACCTGGTCCTGCAGCGGAAGGACGGCCTGGCCACCGCGGTACCGACCCCCGGGGGATGGCGGCGGAGCATCTATATCGCCCAGCAGACCAGCCACCGCATGGGCACCAGCAACCCCACCATCCTGGACACCTTCGACTTTCCCGAGATGACGCCCAACTGCCTGGAGCGCGTCGAGTCCACGGTGGTCCCCCAGGCTCTGCACCTGCTGAACGACCCGACCGTGCGAAAGCTGGCCGACTCCCTGGCCGAGAGGGTGCAAAGAGAGGCCGGCAGCGACCCGGCCCGGCGGATCGAACAGGCCTACTGGATCGTGCTCAACCGGCCGCCGACACCCGAGGAGCAATCCGTGAGCCGGCCAGCGTTGGAAAAGCTCAAAAAAAGCGTGGAGTACAACGGGGGAAAGGAAGTTGCCGAGCAGGCGCTTGCCAAGTTCTGTCACACTCTTTTAAACTCGGCTGGGTTTCTTTATATCGATTGAACCGGCCGAGCCTCGGAGCTGCGGCCTCCGGCAGCGCCGTCCCCCAACACGGTAGACCCTATGGATCCTCATTCCCGCAGGAAATCGCCCATGGGACACCTGCTCTCCCGCCGCGGTTTCTTCTCCAACATGACCGACGGTATCGCAGGTGCGGCCCTGGCCCATCTGTTCAACCGGGAGCTTTTCGCAGACGCCTCCCCGTCCGACGGCCGGAACACGCCCCCCGCCCCTCGGGTGTTCGACCTCAAGCCCCGCCGCCCCCATTTCGAGCCCAGGGCCAAGGCCGTGATTCACTTCTTCATGAACGGCGGCCCCAGCCAGATGGACCTGTTCGACCCCAAGCCCCTGCTGGACAAGCATCACGGACAGCCCTACCTGGACAAGATGGCCGCCGCCGACGTGCAGGACCTCGAAGACGCCGGGGCCTTGATGCGCAGTCCCTTCAAGTTCGCCCGCCACGGGCAGTCGGGCATCTGGCTGTCGGAACTCCTGCCGCATCTGGCCGGCCAGGTGGACGAGCTGGCCTTTATTCGCTCCATGGTCACCACCACGCCCGATCATGGAGGCGCCTGCTTCATGGCGAACTCGGGTCAGATGTTCCCGGGCCACCCCAGCCTGGGCTCCTGGGTAACCTACGGACTGGGAAGCGAAAGTCAGAACCTTCCCGCCTACGTGGTGCTGCAAGACCCCATGGGGGTGCCGGTGAACGGCTCGCAGGGCTGGCAGGCCGGATTTCTGCCTCCGCTCTATCAGGGAACTCCGGTGCGTTCCGTCGGGTCTCCCCTGCTGAATCTGCGTTCCGAGGTCGAGGAGCCCCGCCCGTTCGTCAAGGCCAGCCAGGATCTGTTGCGCCGGCTGGACCATATCCACAAACGGGGCCGCCCGGGTCAACCTCGGCTGGATGCCCGCATCGCCAGCTACGAGCTGGCGGCCCGCATGCAATTGGCGGCCACCGATGCGCTGGACCTCTCCCAGGAAAGCCGGAAGACGCTGGACATGTACGGCGTGGGGGTGAAGTCCAAGTACCGGGGGCGGACACACCCCATCGGCGGACCCGACTCCTATGCCCGGCGCTGCATCATGGCCCGCCGCCTGGTGGAGCGTGGAGTGCGCTTTGTGCAGATCTATATCAACAACCAGATCTGGGACATGCACAACCACATCGAAAACGACCTTCTCGCGGCCTGCAAGAAGACCGACCAACCCGTCGCCGCCCTGATCCATGACCTGAAGCAGCGTGGCCTGCTGGACAGCACCCTGCTGATCTGGAACGGTGAGTTCGGGCGCCTGCCCATCGCCCAGCATGCCGACGGCAAGGACGCCGGCCGGGATCACAATCCCTACGCCTTCACGGTCTGGATGGCCGGCGGAGGAGTCAAGAGAGGAACGGTCTTCGGCACCACCGACGACTTCGGCTACCGGGCCGTCGAAAACCCCGTCAGCGTGGCCGACTGGCACGCCACCATCCTGCACCTGCTGGGCCTGCACCACGAAGAGCTCTTCTTCGAGCGCAACGGATTGACCGAAAAGCTGACCTCCACCCACGAACCCCGGATCGTTCGGGAAATTTTGGCTTGAAGGGCGGGCCGGCTCTCAGTCCCTCACCAATTCGGCTCCGTTTCGGACAGGTCGTGCGCAACGGAAGAGTCCACCTGAATCGCCGCCTGGGCGGCTATGTTCTTGTAAGAGAATGAATGAAATTCGTTCCCACGGGACTTCTCCTCACAGACATGGTTGGCCAGATTGCTGATGAGTTCAAGTAGTCTGTGAGCATGGCATCCAGGCGTTTGGCAAACTCGGGCAGGGAGCCTCTCGTGGGCCTCAAGCAGTTCAAGGTTCTCCCACAATTTCGCAGACGGGGTGATATTCATCTTGAAGGCAGGCAAAAGACTTCCTTAGACTGGTGGCAACTTGTTTCTTTCCGGCTTCGGCAAGTTTTGGTTGGACAACCGCTTGTTGCTGTTCAAGTCTCTCAACATATTTCATTACTGCCTCCACTTGAAGTGCAGCGCACATTTTGGAAAACTCTTCGAGATTCCCACTTTCCCGCAGCCTCGACGGCGGGGATAATGCACTGAATTCCTCACTCTGAAGTTGGACCCAAATGGGGGGTCACCGCAGTCGATGAAAGTACCATCCTGTTACACGACGCGATACAAGAAGGCTCACCCCGTCGATCCGGAGAGAACATCCAATTACATCGCTCACACGATGATTGGAGACCCTGAAGCCGATGCGGTGATCGAACAGCTTGCCCCCCTCGGACCGGGAAAGACGATGCAATTTCTCAGGGCAGCCATCGAAAAACAGGACGAGAGTGTTCTAAGGGAGGCCCCGCCTGTGGTGAGGGATTTTTTCAAGAGGATGGAATCCCCACCCGATTGGTTGGACTTGTCGGCCTTGACTCAAGCCTGCCGCATGTTTCACAGGAATTCCAGACTGATCCTGGGGGCATTTGTAGGAGGCACTCTCGTTGAAGGATTCTCAACCAATATCAGCAAGTCATTCTTCATCACCGGTCGGGTGCGCGATCAGGGCGTCAGACGTTTGAAACAGAACAACCGTCACATGATCGAGATATTCATGCCGGGCGGCCTGGAAAGGGGTGGGGACGGCTGGAAGCTGTCTGTCCGTGTGCGGATGATCCACGCCCAGGTCAGATACCTGCTGAAGAACTCGGAAGACTGGGATACGGGCTCCTGGGGCGTGCCGCTCAGCGCGGCACACGTGGGCTTTGCAATCACCGCTTTTTCGGCCAGGTTGCTGAAACATATGAAAAACCTGGGTGCTGAATACAACAACGAGGAGCGAAAAAGCTTTATGCAAGTGTGGCGATACTCAGGGTATTTGATGGGTATTCCCGAGACGATTCTGTTTCGCGATGAACAGGATGCCCTGAAGCTGTTCGAGATCGGCCTCATGTGCGAGCCTCCTCCCGAGGTAGAATCAGTCGTGATGGCCAATTCACTGGTCAACTCCGCTCCATTGGTCATAGGAGTTGAAAAACCGGCCGCTCGCCGCAACCTTGCAAAGTACGTGTTCAGTATATCGCGCGCGCTCATTGGGAACGCTCTTGCCGATGGCCTGATGTATCCGGCAGGCTCGACATTTGGAGTCCTGGCATGGTTCCGAATGCAAGAGCGATATCACCGCATCCTGGAAAAGATCCTGCCAGGACGTGTTCAGGACAACAATTTCACCAGATTCACCTCTCTGCTGGAGGCTTCGGCCTTCGACGAGGCAGGCATCAGCTACAGATTACCCGACCACGTATACGCAGAGGAATCCGGCAAGTGGTGAACCCTCTGGCGCCGGGAAAGGCGAGAAATGCGAGGCGCGGCTTCGCTTTGGCGCAGCCGACGTGGGGAATCCGTACCAACCCGCTTCCAATAAGGCTATCCAGGCAAGGCCCCGACCACGGCAGCGAGGCGCGCAACTTCAACCTGGATCCCACCGGCAGGTGGCTGATTGCGCTGAACCATCAAAGCAACAACGTCGTCACCTTTGCCGTCGACCAACAGACCGGAAGACTTACCGCCACGGGACAGGTGCTGGAACTGCGCAGCCCCTCCTGCCTGCGCTGGGTGCCCCTGGATGCAGAGTGACGGTCATCGCCTGCCGGGATTCCTGCCAAATAGTCTGCTGAACCGGGATTCCCGCCGTCGCCGCCCTGACAACCCAAGAAGTCTATCGACTACTCGAGCAGCAGCTTCACGTCGGTTTCGAATTGTCGGTAGTCGGTGAACCGGATGATATTTCGAGTATGGACCCGGGCACTCTGCAGGACGCCGACCGACATGTTGAACTGAGCCCTGACCGGAAGCCAGTGCCGGCTCTCCCCGATCCGGATCCGGTCGTAGGCGATGCTCATCTCCGACGTCTTGATGGGAAAGTCCTGGGGAAGATCCACGATCTCCTTGATGAGTCTGACAACCTGGTAGGAGTTGACATCGATCCAGCACAATCCGCGGTAGGCCACCCGCAAAGCATTGCCCTGGTAGGACAGTTGAAGGGAGGAAGCCTCTCGCGGAATCCGATAGGCCACCCGTACGGTTTGACGCCCCGCGATCTCCTCGGCGCCCTCCAGGCGGAAGGAAGCCCCGCTTTCAGGAGCGAACACATTGCGGAGAGCGGCGGCAAATTCCCCGACTGAATAAGTGCCATCCTGGCTGCCCGATGCCTTTTGCCCCTCCACCGGCTGATAGCTCTCCTCTCCGTTCGTGAACATGAGCTCTTCCTGGAGCCGGTCCTTCTCCTGCCAACCTCGAAACAGCCTTTCGAATCGTTCTGTCCGGCGGCGACACACGAAGTTGGGCAGGTTTTGGGAGGTTCCGTCGATCCTGTGGCGAACGGCATCCAGAAAGTCCGGCCATTCGGCGTCGGTCGGCACCCCATGCGGCTGACCCAAGGCAAGCGTGGGCGGTGCGGAGCCGCTGACGGTAAACTCCTCGGACCCGGCATCCATCATGAACTCGGGGCGACGGTATGCGGAGGGGGTGTCGGCGGGCTGCATTTCCCTGGTCACTGCCTGTTGGGAGTCGAACGGCAATTGGGAGCTCTCGTCGTAGCGGGCTCCGGCAAACCGTGTCTTGCCGATTCTGATGTTGCCGTTAAAGGAAATTAAAATAGAGCGGTTGGCCGCCTTTCCATCGACCAGAGCGGCTTGGGTCATCCTTGCCCCCCGAAGGTCGGCCCGCCTCAGATCGCTGCCGAACAGGACCGCTTCCGACAGGTCGGCCACCTGCAGAGTGGCCCGGTTCAAGTCGGCATCTTTCAGGATGGCGCGCCGCAAATCGGCGCCCAGCAAGTCGGCGCGTTTCAGGCTGGCCTGCGTCAGGCTGGCATCGCTCAGATCGGCTCCTTGCAGTCGCGCGCCGTCCAGCCTGGCTTTGATCAGTTCGGCACCCGTCAGTTTGGCCCCTCGAAGATCGGCCCCTCGCAAGTCGGCCTCCCAGAGCCTGGCTTGGGTCAGGTCGGCTCTTAGCAGAACCGCATCCCGAAGGTCGGCCTTCCGGAGATCCATGCCGCTCAGGTTGGCTCCAAAGAGATTCATCCCCCTCAACCTGTGCGACTGCACTCGGTTCCCGCGCAGATCGCCGCATTCCCCCGGATGATCGGGGTTGTAGCCGAGTTCTCCCCGGTCGTTGGCGCAGGCCAGGATGTCGCCGCGGAACCGGTAGGCCAATGCGGGAGTCGTGCGGCCCGAGGACCGGGGGATCTCCAGGCTGTCCCGGATCTTCTTCAGGTCGAGGCCAACCACCGCTTCCGAAACGGATGTTTCTTCAGCCTGGGTCTGACCGGCAATGACCGGCGACGGCGCCTCCCCGGATGTGGCCGTTTCCGAGCCTTGCGTCACCACGAAATCGGTCTCGGTGATGGCGGTGCGGCCGCTGCCCGACTCTTCGGTCGTAATCTCGATTCGGTATTTACCCGGGCTCAGGGATTGGGTGGACAGCTTGAAGCCCACGGCAACCTGGCCGGGCGCCCGTTCTTCCAGGTGGTTGCGGTCCAGTGCGATCGGCGGAAAGTCGACGGCCTCGCCGGTGTCCTTGACCGCCTGGACGCGAGCCGTGAGATTGCCGTCCTCCAGCTTGGAGGCGTTGTAGAGTTTGTAGAAAAGGGCCAGAGGTTGGGGAGGAACAATTTCGTTGCTGACCGCCGGCTTCACCCGGAACCCTCGGTGAAACAGCCAGCGGGCTTCCGGCACTTGCATTCCGGCCGCCGCCGGGGAAAAGGGCTCCAGGTCCTGACTCAAGACCAGGCCGCTGATCATGAGCGCATCCCGGGGAAGGGCCGGGATCCACAGCGCCTGTTCGGTCGTGGCCAATCTGCCCTGGCGGTCCGCGGCCACCAGCTTGATGCGATACTTGCCCGGCTTCAGCTTGAGAAATCCCTGCACGGCCGAATCCGCCTTTCCGTACACAAGCGGGAGCGTCTGGCTGAATACCGATTCCGCCTGCCCGTCGTCAGAATAGGCAACCCCCATCAGGCGAAGGTCTTTCCCCGGCAACCAGATTTTCGGGGTATTGACCTCCGACCCGTAGGAGACCCTGGCCGTGATGAGGACCAGAGCCCGGTCGGACTCCTGGTAGAAAAAGTTGGCCTTGAAATCCAGACTCAGATCGCGGTGTTGCCTGGATGCATGCAGTCCCCGGAGCACCGTCTTTCCCAGGGTTCCCATGGTGTCCTGGTCCGACGGCAGGGGCACCTCAACGGTTCGACGGAGCGATCCCAGTCCGGCGTTGAGGTTCTCCCGCGCCGCAACCTTGACCTGGTACCGTCCCGCTGGAACCTCCAGCACGACCTTGGAGGTCAGGCCTGATTTGAGAAGAGTCTGATAGCTGCTGTCGCTGAGCTTGAAGTTCCAGGCTTTTTCGTCGCCGCCGACATACTTCTCCTGAGCATCGAAGGCAACCACAGCCAGGTTGATCCGATTGATCCGCTTGCCCTCCTCTACAAGAAAGGGGAGATCCTCAAAGCCCAGGCGGGTCACGAGCTCCAACCGGTAGGTGTCTCCATGCAGGCGCGAGCCGTGGTAGAACATCTGCAGCGGGATTTCCCTGAGATTGGTGGGTGCCCGCATGGCTTCCAGCATTTCCTTCTTCTTCTGTTCTTCCGGGGACAATCGCTCCTTGGGGGCATAGAAGCCCTCGCGGTGGGTGACCCGGACTCCGGGCCGTGAGACTCTCACTCGAAGCCTGTAGTAGCGCCCATCGGGTTTCTTGGGAGGGGTGGCGTAGCTCAGGATATAGTAGGAGAATTGCTGGTCCACCACCTTTCTCAGACCCGCCACCAGGTCGTTGTTGTCTTTGAAGTAGGTGCCTCCCGTTGCCCTGGCCAGGTAATCGAGGGCTATCCCTTTTTGCCTGCGGTCCTCCGCGACCAGCAAGGCCTTTTCCAGCCGGAGAATGCTGTTGACGGTGACGTCTTTGCTGACGTCGTTCATGGGGCTGGTTTCCAGACCGGTGGCCCGGATAGTGTTGAAGATTGTTCCGGTCTTGAGCGCCATGTCGACCAGACGCTCCAGGTCATAGCGGAGCGCCCGGTGCAGGAAGCCTCCGGAAAGCAGAATCAGGGATTTTTGGGCCTCCACCGGTCCAAGAGAACGGATGTGCCCCCGCAGAACATCCAGCAAGCGCCGGGTGCGTCCCTTTTTAAGAGACAGGTGCTGCAACGCCACGGTGCGCACATAGTTTTCAACGACCTGCTGGGGCGAACCGAGGCCGATTGAACCGCCCCCCAGTCCATTCTCCGAGCTGCCTACCCCGCATTCTTCGGCTTCAGCCATGGCCACGTCGAAGGCCCGGCTGCCCGGCGTGGGCGAAACGACATGGATGTCCTCGGCTTGAGCATCGGTCATGCTGACGCATCCCGGTCGGTTCATCGACGGCGTGAAATCCAGCTTCTTGTAGATCCTGTCGATCTCGGCCAGCAGCAGTTCCCTGTCCTGGGTGAAGGGGACGAAGTAGCCGCGGGAGGCCGTCATGATGGATATGTGGTTTTGTGCTCTCAACCCCCTTTCCACGAATCCGCGAACGGCCTGGATGGTGCGTCTAAGCATACCCGTCGGGGGGTAGGTGAGGTCGTCGATGACCAGGCTCAGCAGACGGGGCTTTTCGGGGGACGCCTCGGGCACCGGTTCCTCCGCGCCGACCGCGCTGCCCCAGGTCAGGGAGCTTTGCGGGTTCTGGTAGATTTCCTGGGAAAACGACTGGATGGTCTGCTTCTTGCGGTTTTCGAAGACTTCGAAGTCGTCTGCGGTCAGATCGGTAATGGGCTTCCCGTCCCGGTCGGTGACAATGGCATTGACCACCACCACTTCTACCGGCACCTTGAGGGTGAATCCGGACGAGGACTGGCCGCGGACTTTTTCGGTTTCTTGGGGCTGGGTAGCCGCGGTCGCCGGGATCAGCGCCAAGGCGGCTGCCAACCAACCGGCAACCAGGGTTAGTGCCAGAATTGCACCAGGGAGGAAATCTCTTCCGAGAGACACGGTCCGACCCCTAAAACTTGGCGTAGAGGCTATTACTTCGTTGTCCCGGTAGGACCGGTAGGCTCCATTGTCCGGGGAGAGTTCACCCTGATCAACAGCCTCTCCTTGGCGACGAGTGAGCGTGGCTTCGAGGAATTGGGCCGGGTGTACTGGATGTCGTAGAACGTCCACTCATGTCTGAGGTTACTCGTGGTCAATGTCTTCTTGATGTTTATTAATTCCTGGGAGCCTTTCTTTACAGGGATTACCTCAGGAAGCGGCGTCGGCAACTTCTGGTCCAGTCCCGCCTTGTTCACATCTCCATACACGAGGCGATACTGAAAGGACGTGGATCCGGAGGAGAAACGCATATAGGTCCCCTTCGCTCGCGCCACCACGCTCTCTGAGCCATCCGGCTGCTTCTCGTAGATCACTTTGTTGATCTTGGACTTGATGGAAGTAACTTGCGCCTCGGAATCCAAAGCAGCACCAAACCCAAACACCAGGCATGCAAGCAAGGTAATGAGCTTCATCTCAATACCCTCCGTCGGCGTTGTCCCTTTTCGTCTTCGGGCACCCGCCGTTCTTGTTCCCACATCGGATGCCCTCTCCGTCAGACTCTTGTGCTCTTAGTAAGGATAAGATCTTTATGCCCTCAAGCATAGTAGATGTCAATGGAAACATTTCTTCCGGTGTGACGATTGTAACTCTCTTCAGCCTTCTCTCAACCTGGTGGACTGGTCTTGCGAAAGTCCTCAAATTTGAAGTAGACATCGAGTCCCTTGGTGCTTCCGAATCCCCCCAAATGGTCCACCGCATTTTCGATCAGGGAAATGAATGAAGCGTCCAGACTGCCGGTTCGGGCCAAAATGGTGCCGTTCTCGTTGGCCAGCATATAGGTCGGATAGGTCTCGATGCACAGGAAGCGCTCGAAGTCGCTCTCCAGGCCCGCGTGCCAGTTCGTCCACGGCATGGGTTCATCCTCAAAAAATCTGGTTACGGTCTCGAGTTCCTCGTCTGCGCTGATCGCGACCAGGGCGGAGCGGTCCGCCGGCAGCTCGGCCGCCCAGTCCCGAGAGCTCGACCGGAAGCCGTGCGGCACCGCCGCGATTCCCAACTCCCTGAGCAGTTCCGACATCGCCGTGTCCGCGATCGGCTTTCCTCCCACGCCCGGAAACACCAGCGGATTACCGCGACCGAGCGCCCGCGCCGCCTCGAGAATCTCCAGGGCGCGACCACACAGCGGCACCCGGTGCTGGCGGTTCGCCTTCGTCCGCTTCGGCGAAGGTAGGGATGCCTTGGCTACGGCGTTTCTCGGCAAGGGGGTCTCCACCCTCACGAGCGAGCTTGCGGATGACCAGCGCCTTCTCTCTGGCCTCGGCCAGGGGGACCAAGGCGAGGCTGCCGAAACCGAGCTCCCGGCGACGGCCACGGACGACGAGGCGCTGAATCGAGCTGCGGGTACGGCTGGGCTGGACGAAGAGGTACGATCCGTTTCCATCGGCGTGTCTTCCGGGGGAAGCGGAGCAGAGGAAGGTGGCCGAGAGGGCGTTGCTGGGGTGGCCGCCGGTGGGCTTGGTTTTAGGTCGGTCAGGTGAGAGGTTGCTTACAGTATCCATACCCCCATTGCATGGGTTTGACAGTGGATTGCAAGGGATGTTCGTAGCCGGTCCGGCCACAGCAGATCTCATATAAGACACTCATAAATACCATAGTAATAGCCTCTACTGGACGACGATAAACATCACTGGAAGTTATGTGACCGTTGCGGCGGCGACAGCAAGCTGATTGGAGGGAATAACCTCTCACGCCAGGATTTCGCGAACGACCCTGGGTTCGAAGTTGAAGGTGATCTTTTCCCTGAGCCCGCTGCGTTCGAAAAAGAGCTCTTCGTGGTGCAGGCCCAGCAGGTGCAGGATGGTGGCGTGCAGGTCCTCGATGCTGACGGGGTTTTCCACGGCCCGATAGCCGAATTCATCGGTGGCGCCGTAGACCGTTCCTCCCTTGACTCCTCCACCGGCCATCCAGAGGCTGAAGCCCCGGGGATTGTGGTCCCGGCCGGCCACACCCTGCTTGGGCATGATCTGGGCGATGGGATGGCGGCCGAACTCGCCGGCCCAGATCACCAGGGTGCTGTCCAGCAATCCCCGCTCCTTCAAGTCCGCCAATAGAGCTGCCACCGGTTGATCGGTTCGGTCGCAACAGGACCTCAGGTCAGCCTCCAGGTGGGAATGGGAGTCCCAGATCTGACTGTTCACGCATACCTGGACGTAGCGGACGCCGCGCTCCACCAGCCGCCGGGCCATGATGCAGCGGCGGCCGTAGTTGTCGGGACCCGGGTTGACGTGGGTCTTCCCCACCACCGCAGGCTTTCTTCCGACGCCATACATTTCCAGGGTCCTGGGGCTTTCCCGGGACAGGTCCAGGGCATCGGTGGCTTCCAACTGCAGGCGCGCGGCCAGCTCGTAGCTGGCGATACGGGCATCCAGCTCGGGCAGGCCGGGACGGTCTCTCCTGTGGATGCGATCGAGCTGTTGGCGGAGACGGGTTCCCATCTTCACCAGGGCGGTGGGCTCGGCGACCTCGGGCCGCAGGTTCAGCAGGGGATCGCCTACCGAGCGCAAGCGGGTTCCCTGGTAGATGGGAGGCAGAAACCCCGACTGCCAGTTGGCGATGCCGTTGATGGGCAGGCCCTGGGGATCATCCAGCACCACGAAGGCCGGCAGGTTCCGGTTCTCGGTTCCCAGTCCGTAGACCACCCAGGCCCCCAGGGTCGGGATGCCCGGCAGCATGCGACCGCCTTGAAACTTGTAGAGCGCCGCCGGATGGGCCGGACTGGTGGTGTGCATGGACCGGATGACCGCGATGTCGTCCACCCGCCGGGCGACATGGGGCATGGCCTCGGAGACCCAGGTGCCGGACTGGCCGTGCTGGGCGAACTTGAAGGGACTGCGCAGCAACCCGCCGGCCTGCTGAGGCGAGGGCACGTCCACGGCAACCTGGTCGAAATAGGGCTCTCCGTGGTGCTTGTCCAGCATCGGCTTGGGATCCAGCAGGTCCATGGGGCTGGGGCCGCCGTTCATGAACAGCAGGATGACCGACTTGGCCTTGGCCTCGAAGTGGGGCTTCCTGGGGGCGACATCGTAGATGCCGCCGCGGCCGGGAGCCGGAGACTCGGACCCGCCCGTCAAGCCGGACACGCCGAAGAGATCGCCCGTCAGCAGGTGGGTCAGGGCCACTCCGTAGATGCCGTCGGAGACCCGCCCGAAAAAGTGTCGGCGGGTCATGGACTGAGGCGATCGGTCGGGTGCTTGTTTCACGGTTGGACGGTTCAATCGATATAGACGAAAGCTGCCGAATTATAGAGCGTATGGGCCAGCTTGGCCAACACCTGTTGCCGCTTCCGGTTGCCGTTCCCCAGCTCCTTCCAGGCGCTCCGGAAGGACTGCAGACTCAACCTCTGCTCTTCGGCAGCGGGGGGCCGGCTCAACACGATCCAGTACATGAGTTCCACCTGGGCTGGCAGGCTGTCCCCCGCTTCCTTCTCCACCCGCCGCGCCAGGTCGGCCGCCAGCCGGCGGATGGTGGCGTCGTTGAGCAGGTGAAGAGCCTGCGGGGCTACGGTGGACTGTGCCCGTTCGGTGCAATTGGGATTCATGGTGGGATAGTCGAACAGGTCCAGGGTGGTGGGGCTGTTCATGCGCAGTTGCCGCAGATAGATGCTCCGCCGCCAGCCTCTTTCCCCCTCGTAGGCGGTGGAGAGCCCGTCGGCTCTGACAAAAACCGGATCCGGGGGGCCGTAAGGAGTCTCATCCAGGCGGCCACTGACCCGAAGCAGGCTGTCGCGGAGGGCTTCGCCGTCCATACGCTTCAAGGGCCATCGGGACAGGAACCGGTTTTCGGGGTCGAGCCGCTTCTGCTCGGGACCTACCCTGGAGGATTGGCGATAGGTCCTGGAGGTCATCATCAATCGGTGGATGGCTTTCATGCTCCAGCTACGATTCATGAACTCCACCGCCAGCCAGTCCAGCAGCTCCGGATGGGTGGGGCGGGCGCCCGACTTTCCGAAATTGCCCAGGGTCTCGACGATCCCCCGGCCGAAATGGTGCTTCCAGATGCGGTTGACCATGACCCGCGCCGTCAGGGGATGGTCCCGGTCCACCAACCACTTGGCCAGGGCCAGGCGCCTTCCGGTCTTTTGGGATCCCGGCCATGGAGGCTCCACCCGGAACGGAGTTCTGCCGTCAGTCAGCACCGAGGGCACCCCCGGACCGACCAGCCGGCCCGGACTCAAGTAATCGCCCCGCCGGAGCAGATAGGTGGGAGAGGGGGCTCCCCGGTCCCAGAGCGCCCGAATACGCGGCTCCGCCTCCTGCCGGTGTTGCAGCCAGGCGATCTTGCGCTCCAGCTTCCCAGCCTCCCGTCGGTAGACGGCGTCCCGCTCCTTCAACTCGTTGGCGGTGACGGTCAACAGTTGCATGTACTCCTGGGCCAGGGACTTCTGCCCGCTGTTCCGATCTTCTTCCGGAGTCTTGAGCAATAGCCTCAGATCCTGGGCCAGGGCGGGCGCAATCTGATCCAACCGCTCCTCCAGAACGCGGTCCCTCAAGTCCCTGCCCCTTTCCTCCAACGCCTGCTGCAACTCCTTGACCTGCTCTTCCAGGACCTCGTTCCTGGCTTTGCGCTCTTTTTCCTGCTCCAGCAGTCGCAAGGGATTGGTCATGGGAGGCACATAGGGCAGAATCCGCTGCTCGAACTTCACCACCTCGCTGATCGGCGTTCCCGCCAACCAGTCGAACTCGTCCAGAGCCCCCTTCAGCAGATCGGCAAGCCGGAAGTAGTCCCGCTGGGGAATGGGATCGAACTTGTGGCTGTGGCAGCGGGCGCATTGGAGCGTCATGCCCATGATGCCCGTCCCCAGGATCTCGATTTCATCGGCAATGACGTCGAACCGGTCCTCCACGAAGCTCAGCTCGTAGCCGGTGCTGTCAGGCCCCATGCGCAGGAAACCGGTGGCGATCAGGTTGTCGACCATCTCCCGGGTAATCACCGGAGTCGTTTCGTAATCGACCAGCTCGTCTCCGGCGATCTGCTCCATGAGAAAGCGGTCGTAGGGTTTGTCGGCGTTCAGGGACCGGATCACGTAGTCCCGATACCGCCATGCATGCTTCCTGCCGGGTCCGTTGGCATTCACCTTCCCGCCCTCGTGGTCGGAGTAGCCGGCCACGTCCAGCCAGTAACGTCCCCAGCGCTCCCCGTAGCGGCCTGACTCCAGCAAGCGGTCGATGAGTCTCTCGTAGGCACGCGGCTCCCGGTCTTCCAAGAACCTCCGGACCTCGGGGGGCGTCGGAGGCAGGCCGGTCAGGTCCAGGGAGGCTCGCCGGATCAGTGTCAACCGATCGGCTTCGGCCGACAGAGACAATCCCCGGTCTTCCAGTTTTCTCGATACGAAGGCGTCGATGGGATTGACCGCTCGATTCCCATGTTCGACCACAGGCGGCGCGACCTGCCTGGGCGGCTGGAAGGCCCAGAACTGGCGGTCCCGGTCGCTCACCAGAGGATCGGGCTCGGTGCCGGCAACATCGGGCTTGATGTCCTCTTCCGGAGCGCCCTGCAGGATCCACTGCCGCAGCTTTTCCAGGTCGGAATCCGAAACGGGGGTCACCCCGACTTCAAAGAGCCGTTTCTTGGGAGGCATCTTGCCCGAACGGATCATCTCCACCATCAGGCTCTGGTCCGGTTTTCCCGGAATCAATGCCGGACCTGATTTCCCACCCTGGACCATGGACGCCCGGCTCCTCAGATCGAGGTCATTGCCCTGGCGGCGCAGCCCGTGACAGGTGGTGCAGTGACGCAGCAGAATCGGGATCACGTCGTGCTGATTGAGGGCCTGGCTTGCGGCTGACTCTTCCAACCCGCTCGCCAGGCCGCTCTCGATCCAGGCCTTGATGGTTGCCCTTTGCGCCTCCGGAAGACCTCCGTCCAGGTCGGGAGGCATCGAACCGCTTTCGATCAACCGGTAGAGCTTGCTCTCCGCCGGCCGGCCGGGCACCACCACCGGACCCGACTCGCTGCCATTCAGGATGGTTGAGAGCTTGCTGAGATCCAGCTCCTTGATCATCAGCTGCTCGCCATGACAGCGCAGGCAGTGTTCCTGGAAGACGGGGAGGACCTTCTCCCGGAAGGACTTCTGCTGTTCCGGCAGTTCGCCGCTGCCGTCGGAGTCGGTAGCAGCCCCGGGCAGAGGGATCCAGAAGAAAAGACCCAGGCTCAGAAATAAACCCGCGGCCTTCGTCGGTCGGTTTCTTGTTGGCTGGGGAGAAGAAAGATTCATGGATGAGCCTTCAGGGGGTGAAACTTGGCTTTTGAAGTACCCCTGTTGCAACCGGTTTGAGCCGTCCTGTCGCACGGTCCGGAGCCGAGCCTCGCCCCCCACCGCATCAGCCTTCGCCTTCCGGCTCGGCTTTGTGCAATCCATTCATGGTTTACACAATAAACCGCATACATGGTTTACATCCCGCCCAGGAATCGGGCAAGGAGCCTTGTGCTGGCCTCAAGTATCACTCCCCCCTGGAGGGGGAGTCGGTGAGACAAGGGCCCCGCCCGCAGTCGAACCGGTGGGGGGGACGGAATCGGCAAGATTGCCACTTAGGAGATTTTGCCCACAGTCGAGCCGGTGGGGGTCCAGTCTCCGAGGCTCGTAAGGGGTCCCTGTTTCACTCTCGAATGATCCGCCCGACAGGGCGGGGGCGGTGCTTATTTGAAACAATGATTATTGTAAAGAACTCTACCCACCTCCGCCACAAAACCAAGCCCACCGGCTGCCACCCTAATAACGCCCTCTCGGCTGCCGTCGTCGCTCCTGAAATCCGGCGCCGTTGCGTTCCGAGAGACGGCAACCCTATTTCTGAGCCGGCGCGCTAGTCGGCCGCGTCTTCTCCGCGGGCGTGGGCTCGCTCCCGGGCGCTCGGGTTGAAGGATGGACGGAAAGGGACCTCGCACACCCGGGCGGGGTCCGGCCGTCCCGGCTCACTGGCGTAGTCGTCGGGCAGCCAGACCCGCAGCTCGGTCCCGACCGCCGACCTGCCGAGCGGCACGTAGCCCAGGGCGATGTTGCAGCCGATCTCGGGGGCGTGCCAGGGCGAAGTCAGGTATCCGATCGGGTCGCCGCCTCCGGCGTCCGAGACCAGCCAGAAGTCCGGCGCATAGTCGTCGATCGGCTTGCCGCCCAGCTTCATGCCCACCATGACCATCTTGAACGGCGGCCTGCCGGCCTCGATCTCGGCGCGCATCCGTTCCAGGGCCGCCCGCCCGATGTAGTCGCCCCTCTTCTTGCGCGGCACCTGATAGGCCAGGTTGCACTGGAACGGCACCGTCTCATGGTCCATGTCCTGGCCCCAGGACAGGATGCCGGCCTGGATGCGGCGCTGATGCCCGGGGGCGATGACCATCAATTGGTGGGGTTCCCCCGCCTCAAGCACCGCGCTCCACAGCCTTTCGGCGTGCAGGGTCGCGTCCCGCAGATAGATTTCGTAGCCCTTCTCGCCCGAGAAGCCGGACTGGGAGACGACGACCGAACAGCCCCCGATCTCCGCTTCGAGGAGACCGTAGTAGGGAATATCCCGGACTCCGCCGCCGACCAGATCGACCATCAGGGCGAGCGACTTGGGCCCCTGGATCTGCACCGGGCAAACATCGATCTCGTCGATCCCCACGTCCATGCGCAGCCCCACGTTGACGCCCTGCAGCCAGTACAGCAGGTCGGAGTCGGCCAGCGAGAACCAGAACTCGTGGCGCGAGAGGCGCAGCAGCACCGGGTCGTTCAGGATGCCGCCCTTGTCGTTGCAGAGGATGACGTAGCGGGCGCTCATCGGCTCGATGAGGGTCGCGTCGCGGGTGATGACGTAGTCGACGAACCGCTCGGCGTCGGTGCCGGCGACCCGGATCTGCCGTTCGACGGCGACGTTCCACAGCGTGACGTGCTGCGTCAGGGCCTCGTGCTCGGCCGCGGCGCCGCCTTCCTCGGGCCGGACGTAGCCGCGCGGATGGTACACGCGGTTGTAAACGGTGGCTCGCCAGCAGCCCGCGGCATGGGACAGATGCCAGTAGGGCGACTTCCGCACGCGGGTGGAGATGAGCAGTTGGGTGGGGGTGAGGCCACTCTGGCGCAGGTTGATCGGTACCATGCGGTCGGATTGGTCGACACCGCGCGGCTGACCGCTCATGACTCCTCCCCTTGCGTCCTTGCGAACCAGCCTCCGGCGGACGTTTGCAGGAGCGGGACGGACTGCATTATCATGCACGATTCCGGCTGCGGTCAACCGTTCAGGGCCGCTATCTAGGGACGGCACGCGGCCCGGAAATCGTCGTGCACAATCGGGAGATCGGAATGAAGGGGTTCAACACGAGCAGCACGGTCCGGAGCGCTGCGCCGGAGCGGGCAAGCGTCGCCGTGATCGGCGCCGGCATCGTCGGCAACTGCCTGGTCGCTCATCTGGCGGAGCTCGGTTGGCGCGACCTGCTGCTCATCGACAAGGGGCCGCTGCCCAAGCCCGGGGGCTCGACCGGCCACGCCTCGAACTTCATCTTTCCGACCGACCACAACCGGGAGATCGCCCTGCTGACCCTGGACAGCCAACGCCAGTACGAGGCGCTCGGCGTCAACACCACCTGCGGCGGCATCGAGGTGGCGCGCACCGAGGCCCGCATGGAGGAGTTGCGCCGGCGCATGACCTCGGCGCGGGCCTGGGGCATCCGGACCGAGCTGCTGTCGTCGGCGGAGGTCGTCGCCAAGGCACCGTTCGTGAATGGCGACGTGATCCGGGGCGGCTTTTACACCCCCAGCGCGTCGGTGGTCGACTCGGTCCGGGCGGGTACGATCATGCGCGAGCGGGCGCAGGCGAAGGGCGTGCTCACGGTATTGGACAACACCGAGGTCACCGGGCTCGAGGTGACCCGCCCGCCCGTCGGCCGCCCGCGCATCCGGGCCGTAGTTACCGCGAGCGGGGCCATCGAGGTCGAGCAAGTGGTGATCGCCTGCGGGGTCTGGAGCCCGCGACTGGCCGCCATGGCCGGCGCCACCATTCCCCTGACGCCTGCCGTGCACCAAATGGCCAACTTCGGCTCGATCGACCTTCTGCAGCGGACCGGCAACGAGATCGGCTTCCCTATCGTGCGCGACATGGACACGTTCATGTATGAACGGCAGAGTCAGGAGGTGATGCAGGTCGGCTCCTACGCCCATCGGCCCATTCTGGTGCCTCCCGACGACATTCCGTCGCTGGCCGAGGCCGAGCGTTCGCCCACCGAGTTGCCGTTCACCTCCGGCGACTTCGCACCCCAGCTCGAACACGCCCGCGAGATCATGGGCGCGCTGCTGGCCGGGTCCGAGATGCAATACGCGGTCAACGGCCTGCTGTCCCTGACCCCCGACGCGCAGCAGGTGCTGGGAGAGACGGCCGAGGTGGAGAAGCTCTGGTCGGCCGCGGCCGTCTGGGTCAAGGAAGGCCCGGGCACGGCGCGCCTCGTGGCGGAGTGGATCACCTATGGCTACCCGCGCCTGTGCGATCCGCACGGGTCCGACGTCACCCGATTCTATCCCCACGAGCGGACTTCGCAGCACATTCGCCAGCGCTGCCACGAGCACTTCAACAAGACCTACGGCATCGTGCATCCACGCGAGCAGTGGGAGTCGGGGCGCGGCATGAAACGAGCGCCCTTCCACGACCGGACTGCCGCCCTGGGCGCCGAGTTCCACGAGGCGCGCGGCTGGGAACGCCCCCAGTGGTACGCGAGCAACGCCGATCTGGTTTCGGGCTACGCGGTCCCGGACCGCCCCCACGAGTGGGACCGTCGCTGGTGGTCGCCCATCATCGACGCGGAACACCTCCACCTGCGGGAGAAGGTGGGCATCGTCGATCTGAGCGGGTTTCAGATCTTCGACGCCTCCGGACCCGGTGTGACGCCCTACCTTGAAAGACTGACGGTGAACCGCTGCGATCGTCCCGTGGGCCGCTGCATCTACACGCCGCTGCTCACGCCCGAAGGTGGCATCCGAGCCGATCTCACCATCCAGCGGCTCGCCCAAGATCGGTTCCGCATCGTTACCGGCGCCTTCGACGGCGCGCGCGACGAAGTCTGGTTCCGCCGGCATCTGCCCCCTGACGGCTCCGTGCAGTTCGAGAACCTGTCGTCTGCCATTTGTACTCTGGGCGTGTGGGGTCCGGACGCCGGCGCACTGCTCTCCACCATCACCGACACGCCGCTCTCCCAAGCGGCTTTTCCGTACGGCACGCTGCAGGAGGCGATCGTCGGAGGCGTACCGGTGACGATGCTGCGCATCTCGTACGTGGGCGAGAACGGTTGGGAGATCTATGCCCCCATGCCGCACGGCGCGCACCTGTGGGATGCGGTGCTGGAGGCTGGTCGCGTCTTCGACGCCCGGCCGGTCGGCATGGGAGTGTACGGCGGCACCGGCCGGCTGGAGAAGGGGTACGCGCTCATGGGCGCGGATCTCGACTCGGAGCACTCGCCGGTCGAGGCCGGTCTGGGGAGGGCCCGCGTGAAAGACGCGGATTTCATTGGTAGAAACGCCTATCTGCAGGCGCGTTCGGAGCGACCCGTGGCCAAGCTGTGCACGCTGACCATGGACGCCGACGCGTCGGGGCTGAAGCGCTTTCCCACCGGGGGCAACGAGCCGATCCTCACTGCAGACGGCGCCCGCATCGTCGACGCCCGCGACCGGGAGTCGCGGGCTACCTCCGCCGGCATGGGACCTTCCGTCGGCAAGTTTCTCCTGCTCGCCTATCTGCCGATCGAGCAGGCGACGCCCGGCACCGGGCTGCAGGTGCTGTACATGAACAGAGCCTATCCGGTGACGGTGGCCGCTTCGCCCGTATTCGATCCCGGGAACACCAGGATGAAGGAGTAGCAGCCCCGGGCTAGACTGGAACCGATGGCCGGTCGAGCAGTTCCCGCACGACCTTGGCTCCGGTCACCGGATAGTCGGTTGGGGTCTCGTCCCGGCCGTGGTGGAGATAGCTCAGCTTGCGGTGATCCACTCCCAGCTGGTGCAGCACGGTGGCCTGCAAATCGGGCACGCTCACTCGATCCTTCACGGCCCGATAGCCGAACTCGTCGGTGGCCCCGTGGGCGTATCCGGCCTTGAAGCCCCCACCCGCAAGCCAAAGCGTAAAGGCGTTTCGATTGTGGTCACGCCCCAACCCGTTCTGGGATACCGGCAGCCGTCCGAATTCCCCGCACCACATCACGATGACGCTGTCCAGCAATCCCCGGCTCTGGAGGTCTCTCACCAGGCCTTCGACCGGCAACTCCGTCCTGGCGGCGATGGATTCGATCTCTTCTTGCGTATTCCTGTGGCTGTCCCAGGGCTGGGTGGAGGGCTTGGCCGGCGGGAAGACCTGAATGAAGCGCACTCCGGCCTCCACCAGGCGCCTGGCCATCAGCAGGCGGGTCCCATAGCTGGAGATCGCCGGAATATCCAGTCCGTAGAGCTGCTTGGTGGCCGCCGACTCGCCCGAGTGGTCCAGGACCTCACCGGCCGCCAACTGCATCCGCGCAGCCAGCTCGTAGTTGCGAATGCGCGTCTCCAGATCGGAGTTGTGGGGATAGCCGGTTCGATGCTGCTGGTTGAGCTTCGCCAGAAAGTCCAGCTGGTCCCTTCGCGATTGGCTGGCCACCGGCCGGGCCGGATGCAGATCCAGGACGGCGGAGCCCCTGGAACTGAATTCGGTGCCGCGATAGAGAGACGGCAACCAGCCGTTCTCCCACAACAGGGCGGCGCTGGTGCCGTAGCCCTCGGGGTCGCGCAAGACGATGTAGGAGGGGAGGTTCTGGTTTTCGGTTCCGAGGGCATAGCTGATCCAGGCCCCCAGGGTGGGCCTGCCGGGAAAGATCTTGCAGGTCTGCAGCATGACCAGGGCTTCGGTGTGGTTGTTGTGCTCGGTGTGCATGGAGCGCACAAAGCAGAGGTCGTCCACCATGGAAGCCGTATGGGGAATGGCGTTGGAAAGCTCGATCCCGGACTGCCCGCGCGGAGCAAACTCGAAGGGGCTGCCCAGCAGCATGTTGGCCTCGCTGCCCGGCTGAAAGGTCTCCACCTTCTCGACATGCCGCTTCCCGGACCGCTTCTGCAACTCCGGCTTGGGATCGAACAGATCCATCTGGCTGGGACCGCCGTTCTGCATGAGTTGAATCACGGCGCGGGCCTGCGGCCGGATATGGGGCTGCCTGGGTAGAAGATTGGGACTGCTAGAGGAAGAGGAGCTGGCGACGGCCAGTTCAGCCTGCAGCAGATGAGCCAGGGCCATGCCACCGAATCCCAGCCCGGACCGGTGCAGGAATTCCCGCCGCGACCAGGTGTCTTCCTGCAAACGAGAAGTGTCTGTTTTCTTATCCCACATGGAGAAACTCGTTGCTGTTCAGGATCATCTGGCACAAGCTGGCCAGAGCCTCGAGATCGGCGGCCTCGCGGCCGGCCGCAGTCGCCAGGCGGCGCCGGGCCTCTCGTTCCAGCAGTTCCCGGCTCCAGGAAAGCTCTTTCCGGCTGGGTTTTCTGGCCAGAGCCAACCGAAAAGCCAGTTCGATTCTCTTGCCGGGATCCCGGGCCAATCGGGATACCCGCCCCGCAAAGAACCGGGCCTGCTCCAGGAGGAAGGCGTCGTTCAGCAGGACCAGGGTCTGGAGCACCGCGGCCGATGTATCCCTTCGGATACAGTTCATCGACAACTTGGGCTGGTCGAAGACGCTCAACACGGTCAGGTTGTAGTTCCTGCGACCCACCAGGTAGAGACTTCTCCTCCAGCGGTCGCCCGGATGGGCCAGATCGGGTATCGACACCGTCACCATGCCGTCGGCTTTGCCGTCCAGGCGGATGGCCGGCCCCCCCATGGTACGACTCAGCTTGCCGCTGACGGCCATGATGGAGTCCCGGATGGCCTCCGATTCCAGGCGGCGCAAGGGCATCCTCCACAGCAGTCGGTTGCCGGGATCGACACTCATGGCTACCCGGGCATGCTGCTTGTGGCCTCGAGAGTCTTCGTGGCCGGGCAAGCGTGACTGTTGGCGATAAGCGGTCGAGGTCACCAGCAGGCGCACCAGGGGCTTGACCTGCCAACCGCCGCTCACAAAGCCATCGGCCAGCCATTCCAGAAGCTCCGGATGGGTGGGACGGGATCCGTTGCGACCCAGATTGTCCGAAGTGGCTACAATGCCCTCCCCGAACAGGCGCTGCCAGACTCGATTGACCCGGACCCGAGCCACCAGGGCGGCTGCCCTGGAATCGGACTCCGTCAGACGCCGAGCCAGCGCCAGCCGCCGGCCACTGCTCCGGCCGGCCGCACCGTTTTCCGACTGCAGGGCCTCCCCACCGGGTTCGGTGAGCACTGCCGGCATCCCGGGCTCCACCTCCGGTCCCGGAGTCAGGTAGTTCCCCCGGATCAGAAAATAGGTCGGCGGCGGCGGTCCGGTATCCACCGTGGCCTGCAGGGTGCCATAGGTCCGACGGAGTCTTTCCAGGGCGGCAATCCGGCTCTTGAGATGTGAGGCCCTCGCCAGTTGATCGGGGTTCAAGAGCGCCTGGATCTGTTCTTCAGACGGCACCACCACCGGCTCGAACTTCTCCTTGAGGTAGCGCTCCGGGGGCCGCAACTCGTTTTCGAAGGACTTCAGCGCGATCCTCAAGTCCTCCCGAATCACCTCGGGAACCTGGGCCAGCCGTTCGTCCGTCAGGCGCTGTTTGTAGGGATGATAGAGCGCATTGAGCTTGCGGCGGAAAGGCTTGATCCGAAGGTCCAACCGGCGGTTGGCCCGATCGATCGACTCCTTCTCCAGCGGGGAGGCCTCGGGCAGGGACCGGTCATCGGGTTGCAGCCACTGCTGGGGGTTGTAGGCAGGCGTGAAGACGGCCGTCAACCGGTAGTAGTCCAACTGGGAAATGGGGTCGTACTTGTGGTCGTGGCACTGGGCGCAGCCCACGGTGAGCCCCATCACGTTGCTGGCGAAGGTCTGAACGGTGCGCTGCAGGACCCCGTAACGTATGTCGGGCGTGTTGAGCACGTCCTGGTTGGTGTCGTCGGCGGCTACTCTCAGAAAGCCGGTGGCCTGCAACAAGCGGCTCATGGCGGGGCTGAACTCCGATGCGGCGCGCCAGTCGACCAGCTCGTCTCCAGCCAGCTGCTCGGTGACAAAACGGTCGTAGGGCTTGTCCCGGTTGATGGCATCGATGACGTAGTCGCGATACTTCCACTTTCCGGGAACGCCCAGCGGCTGCTTGCCGGAAACGAAGTCGTTATCGCCACCCAGGGTGTCGGTATAGCCGGCCTCATCCAGCCAATGGCGGCCCCAGCGCTCCCCGAAATGGGGGGAAGCCAGCAGCCGTTCCACCAACTGCTCATAGGCCAGCGGGGAACTATCCGCCAGGAAGGCGTTCACCTCTTCCGGCGACGGGGGCAATCCGATCAGGTCCAGATAGAGGCGCCGCATCAGGAAGAGGCGGCCGGCATCGGCCGAAAACCCGATCCCCTTTCCCTCCAGCTTCTCCAGCAGAAAGGCATCCACCGGGGTGCGCACCCGCTCGGCCTGGTGAACCCGCGGCGGGCCCGGGGCCGCCAGCTTGCGAAAGGCCCAGTATTCCCGGTCGGCACTGGAAAGGGGCGGCGGCTGGATTTTTGCCTGGCGGCGCCGGTCGGCCGCCCGGTCCGGTGCCTGGTAGAACTTGAGGGTGGGCGCTCCGGCTCCGATCCAGCGCCGAATGACTTCGATGTCCTCACCCGAGGGTTTCTTCTGTCCGGCCGGGGGCATGGACCCGTCCACCAGGCGCTTGTAGATCAGGCTGGCGTCGGGAGAATGCTTCACCAACCCGGCTCCGCTGGCCCCGCCCTTCTCGATCAGCAGCGGGTTGGTCAGGTCCAGCCCGCCCATGGGCTCCAGGGACCCGTGGCAGTGGGTACAGTAACGCGAGAGGATCGGCAGGACTTCCGATTCGAACTGAGGAATGGATTGAGCCGGAGCCGCCCCGGGAACCAACAGCAAAGCGACCGCCAGCCACAGCCATGAACGCATGGTGGAATCCGGAAAATCGTTATTTCCTGAAGCCTTATTATCCAAAGGATTCAGCAACCGGTCAAGAGCCCGGAGAGTCCGCCGACGCAATCGGGAAACCCGCGCCTGTCAGCTTCAAGGGCTCGACCGGAGTGCCGGCCAGCTATGTCTATCCCAGCATCTGCGGCGTGATTTCCTTGCCCAGCAGGAAATGTTTGCGGTCGGGATACCACAGGATCTGCTTGCCTCCGGCGTAACTCATGGCTCCGTAAAAGGACAGCCAGGTTCTGCCACCCTCGAGCCCCCCGTTTCCGGGACCCACCGCAACGTTTTCGGCGTCGCAAAATACCTTGGGTTGGCTGAACCAGATGGGCTGATGGGCCTTGGGCTGGAACTCCCCGACGGCATAGAACATGGGAGCCCGCCTGGCTCCCATGTCCCCTGGCCCCTTGGCGCCGTAGCCTGTCCCGTCATGGTTCTGGAAGAAGAGGATGTAACGGCCGTCCAGGAGCCGGTAAAGCGGGGCCGTGTTCTTGGGATGGTGCATGAAGCGGCCGTGGTCGCGGATGCGCAGCGCTTCCGACTTCCTCCAGACCCGGCCGTCGGGATCTTCCGACACGGAATACCAGACGTTGCCGGTGATGGTCCGCATGGCGGCAAACAGCCGCCCGTCGGGCAAAAGCACCACCGCCGGCTCTTCGCCCAGACTGTAGCCGCGGCTCTTGTGGGGCTCGAAGGGACAGGGGACTGAAACGGAATCCCCCTCCGGAAGCCAGGTGAGCTTGAGGTCCCTGGGATGGGGACCGTCGTCGAGGTTGTCGAATCGAACGAACTCCGACCTGGAGTCGGGATACCACCCGGCGGGGCCGTTGGCCATGGGAAAGCGGCTCAAGCTGCTCCAGCGGGTAAATCCGAGCAGCATGCGGTCCTTGGAATCCCGAATCGATTGCTGCCAGAAGATCAGGTTCTTCTGCATCTTGGGATCGGGGTGGTCGTACCTGGGACGCCGCCGGACCTCCAGGTCGGCCCCTTCCTTCCAGGTGTGGCCGTCGTCGTCCGAGTAGATGCAGCGCTGCAGCGAGGTGACGGTGTAGGACATGTCGGTGACGCCGGTGTGCTTGTTGAACAGCAGGTAGATGCGCCCGCTGCGACTCACCAGCGGAACGGCAAAGGCCGCCGTGAATCCCGGGTGGTCGGTGGGGCCGACAATGGTTACCGGAGGCGTCCAGGTCATCCCGCCGTCCCGGCTCCGTGAAGCCACGGTACGGTAGTCGCGAGACATCTCGTAGGCTCCCTGGCTCCAGGTCGCCAGCAGATCTCCCTTGGGCGTCTCCACCACGATGAGATGTTCGTTGTCCCCGTCGTCGCCGAGCGGTTCAGGAGGCAGATAGAGCACATGGTCGGGCTTGGTGCGTTTCCACTCGTCGGTATAGCAGCGTTGCTGGACGGCGACAGTCCCCGAGCCGTCCCCCTTGCTCCAGGATGCCCGCGGACTTGCGGCGCCTCCGGCCATCACCGGCACCGCAGCCAAAGACTTGATGAGCTCTCGTCGATTCATCCTCTTCCTCCCACCGGTTCCAAGAGATTTGTCACTGGTATGAATGCCTCATCCACCGTGTAGGCCAGCCGTTCCAGCCGCCGATCTTCGGGAAGTATAGTCCAATCCCCCAGCTCCCTGCACTGCTTTGATAGCGATTGGAGCCGGCTGCCGGATGGTGAGCGTGATACGCATTCTCCCATCATATTCAAATTCAAGCATGAGTAGATGGTTTATTCACATCGATGCACAGGATGCACAGGATTTTCCCGGATACCCTCCACTTCACCATCCGGAGGGCGCCCCCGGGAGCGCGGGCGTCCCGCCCGCATACTCTCCCGTTGCGTGCCTCTCAGCTTCTTGCGATGGGGCAGACAATCACCCTGCCGGCGGAAACCGCATCGACCCCGCCGAAGCAGAGCCATGGCGCCGATTCCGGTTGATCCAGTTGCCGGTTGAGCCCCGTGAATCGAGACGGTACACTATCGGTCCCCGGACGTTCCCGGGGACTAATGAGGACTCGTCCATAGCTGCTTCCCGCCCCAGAAAGGAATTCGATATGGGATCTCGAATACTGCTGATTCTCTCCGCCTGCCTGCTCCTGGTGGGAGCCTCCGCCTGCCGAAGCCCGCAGCCTCCATCCGAATGGTCCTTCGGCATCATCGGGGACCTGCCCTACGCACCGGTCGAGGAACCGCAGTTTGAAAACCTCATCGATGCCATGAACCGGGAGGACCTGGCCTTTGTGATCCACGTGGGCGACTTCAAGGGCCAGAACGATCCCTGCGGGGACGCCATTTACCGGCACCGCCTGGAGCAGTTCAACCGCTTCAGGCATCCCTTCATCTTCGTGCCAGGCGACAACGAATGGACCGACTGCCACAAACCGGAGACGCCTTCGGATCCCCTGGAGCGGTTGGCCTTCCTCCGCAAAGTCCTCTATCCCACGGAACGGACCCTGGGGCAGACCACCTTCGAGCTGGAACGTCAAAGCAGCTCGCCCGCCTTTGCCAGCTTCAGGGAGAACAGCCGTTGGAGCCGGTCGGGCGTCCTCTTCGCCACCCTGCACGTGGTGGGAAGCAACGACGGATTCGGTCGCTGGCCGGAGGGAGACCGGGAGCATGCCCAGCGCCTGGCGGCCAACCTGGCCTGGATGGAAGCCGCCTTCAGCCTGGCCGCCCAGGACCGCTATCGGGCGCTGGTGCTGGTTATCCATGGAAACCCCCGCTTCGAGCTGCCCCCGGGAGATTCGGGGCGCTCCGGCTTCGAGGATTTTCTCGGCTCCCTGGAGGCTGAAATGCTGGCCATTTCCAAGCCGGTGGTTCTGGTGCATGGGGACACCCACTACTTCAGGATCGACAAACCCCTGCGGAACTCCGAGACCCGGCAACGAATCGTCCACCTCACCCGGGTGGAATCCTTCGGGGTTCCCGATGTCCACTGGGTGCGGGCCACGGTTCAGGAAGCCAACCCCAACGTCTTCGTCTTCGATCCGGTGCTGCTGTCGACCGATCGGGAGGAGCCATGACTCCGGCGGACATCGGTTACGCCAGCCTGACGCAACAGGCGGAGTGGATCCGCACCAAGGCGCTATCGCCGGTTGAGATCCTGGAGGTCCACCTGCAACGGATCCAATCCATCAACCCCTCGATAAAAGCCGTCGTCACCCTGGCGGACGGAAGCCGGGAGCGCGCCCGCCAGGCGGAGGCCGCCTTGATGCGGGGGGAGTCCTGGGGTCCCCTGCACGGAGTCCCCTTCACTGCCAAGGACTGTTTCGACACTGCCGGAGTCCGGACGACGCGGGGATCCAGACTGTTCGAGAACCGCATCCCCTCCCGGGACGCCACGGCGGTTACCCGCCTCAAGAGTGCCGGAGCCATCCTGCTCGGCAAGACCAACCTTCCCGAATTCGCTCTGTGGTCCGAGACCTCCAACGAAGTGTTCGGCCGGACCGTGAATCCGTGGAACGCGGAAAGGACAGCCGGAGGCTCCAGCGGCGGAGAGGCTGCCGCCCTTGCCGCCGGATTGTCGCCGCTCGGCATCGGCACCGACCTGGGAGGCTCCAACCGGCTTCCCTCCCACTACTGCGGCGTCGTGGGCTTCAAGCCCACGCAGGGCCGCATTCCCATCACCGGCCAGTTTCCGGGGGTGATGGCCCGTCATCTGCACGTGGGACCGCTGACCCGCACCGTCCGGGATGCCGCCCTGGCGCTGTCGGTGCTGGTGGGACCCGATGGCCGAGACCCCTACACAGTTCCGGTTCCGCCGCCCGACCGGGCGGCTTGGGATGCGCCGCTGCCGCCGCTGAAGATCGGGTTCTTTCCCGAGGGCCCCTTCGCGCCCGTGGCCAGGACCATTCAAGAGGCCATCGCCAGGGCCGCCGCCAAGCTGGAGGAACTGGGGTGCCGGGTGCAGCCCGTGGCCCTGGAGAGCTGGAAGCGGTCCAAGCCCATCGAAATGGTGATGAAACTGCTGGTGGCCGAGGCGGCTCACTACTTCGAGCCGGTCGTGGCCGGAAGGAAGGACCGATTGGCTCCCTCGGTCCAACGACTGCTGGATACACCCCCGCCCGCAATTGCCGAATACGTGGCGGCCCTGGCCGGTTGCGAACAGCTTCGGATGGACCTGATGCAGCAATTTTCCACCCATGACCTGTTGCTGCTGCCCACGGCTCCGGTCACGGCCCATCCTCACGACGCCATCTGCCTGGATGTGGACGGCCAGACGGTCCCGGCCGTCCACGCGGCCGGGATGACCCCTGCCTTCGGGATGACCGGCTCACCCGCAATCTCGGTACCCTATGGACTGAGCCCCGACGGCCTGCCGATCGGGGTTCAACTGGTGGCCCGTCATTTCGAGGAAGGGACCCTGCTGAGAGCCGCGGCCGCCTTGGAATCGACCGCTTCCCTGAAGACCCGCCGGCCTCCACTCTGACGAGACAACCCCATGAAGCCCATCCTGGTGATCGGAAGTCTGAACATGGACTTCGTGGTTCAAACCGAAAAGCTTCCCCTCCCCGGAGAAACCATTAAGGGAAGCGACTTCAGCACGATCCCCGGCGGCAAGGGGGCCAACCAGGCCGTGGCGGCCGCCAGGCTGGGCGGCCGAGTCCGCATGGCGGGCCGGGTGGGACAAGACGGGTTCGGCCGCACCCTGACCGAGGGTCTCTCCTCCGCCGGGGTCGACGCCGGCCAGGTACATCCCACTTCCGGAGTGGCCACCGGGGTTGCCCTCATTCTGGTGGAGCGGAAGGGACAGAACCAGATTACCATTGCCGCCGGCGCCAACGACAGGCTGGAAGCCGCCGACCTGGAACCAGCCTTCCATGACTTCAGACAGGGAATCGTCCTGCTGCAACTGGAGTCGCCTCTGAAGACGGTGGAGGCCGCTGCCGAGTTGGCCTGCCGGGGCGAGGGGACGACCATTCTGGATCCCGCCCCGGCAGCCGCCCTGCCGCCGACCCTGCTGCGCAACCTGGACTACCTGACTCCCAACGAGACCGAGGCGCTGCTGCTTTTGGGAGAGCAGCCCGCAGAGATTCGACTGGACGAGGCCCCGGCCCTGGGACGCCGCCTGCTGGAGCTGGGACCGGACACGGTGATTCTCAAGCTGGGAGACAAGGGCGCCTGGGTGGAAAACCGCCGCCTGAGCCGCCATTTTCCGGCCTATCCGGTCAAGCCCTCCGACACCACCGCCGCCGGAGATACCTTCAACGGCGCCCTGGCCGTCACCCTGGCAGAGGGAGGTTCGCTGCCCCGGGCCATCGACTTCGCCAATGCCGCCGCCGCCCTTTCGGTGACCCGGGCGGGGGCACAAGCCTCCATTCCCTCCCGCAGCCAGGTCGATCGCTTCCTGGGTGAGCATCGCGACTGAGGGCTGCATCCCCGCCCCCAAAGCTACGCCGGCGTCGCCCCCCTCCGCATCAGCCTTCGCCTGCGGCTCGGCTTCTGCGACTCCCCCTCA
>JAPPDF010000012.1 GCA_028875575.1 Acidobacteriota bacterium | reverse complement strand
ATCACTCCCCCCTTGAGGGGGAGTCGCAGAAGCCGAGCCGCAGGCGAAGGCTGATGCGGAGGGGGGCAATCGCGACGCCGCAAAGCTGCGGCAGGGCGGGGTCCCGGCTAATCAGAAGGCGCCGGAGATTCCAGGTCGGGGTCGACCCGCTCGCTCGGCCTGAGCCGACTATCCACTTCAATGCCGCTGACTTGGGCCAGAATGAGGTGGATCTGGCGCAAACCCTCCGTCAGAGCCGCCGGCCCGGGCTGCAGGATGTAGGTGGATTTGATCTCGTAGATCTGCCCCAGGCGGACGGCGGCCATTTCGGACCATCCGGCTCGTTGTCTGATCCGATCCTTGTTGACCTTGACGCCGCACCAGGAAGCGATAATGACCTCCGGGTCGCGCGAGAGCACGGTGCCCGGATCCACAATTCGGTCCCGCCCCAGCCGCTTTTGACGGAGTTCCGGAAAGACGGTCTCGCCCCCGGCCAGCTCTACAAGCTCTTCCACCCACTGAATGCCGCTGATCAAGGGATCTTTCCACTCCTCGAAAAACACCCGCGGGCGGCGGGGAAAGCGGCGGGCCGACGCCTCGATCGCCTCCAGGCCGCTCGACAGCTCCGAGACCAGGGCCGTGCCCTTTTGCGGCACACCCACCAGATCGGCCAGCGTCCCGATCACCTGCAGGATCTCCTTCACGCTCCTTTGATTGAATGTCAGAACGGTCAATCCCCGCCGGATCAATTCGGCGGCGATATCGGCCTGCAGGTCGGAGAAGGCCAGCACCAGATCGGGGCGCAGTTGCTCGATCTTGTCCAGTCGAGCGCTGATGAAAGCCGAGACTCGCGGCTTGGAACGCGCCTCCGGAGGGCGTACCGTGTACCCGGAGACCCCCACGATGCGGTCCTCTTCCCCCAGCAGATAAAGGGTTTCGGTGGTTTCCTCGGTCAGGCAGACAATGCGCTCCGGATAGCCCGCCCGGCCGCGGTGCTCGCGTTCCCCGCTCATTGCCTTTACCCTCCTTCCCGCGGCACGTCGCGCTAAACCAACCGAGAGAGCCGCCCCCCATGGCTTGCGACAGGCACTCTCAAATCGCCGAGAAGCGCCTCTGTCGGCGAAGCAAACCCAGAAAGGTGATTCCTCCGATCACGGCCGTGACCGCCCCTACCGGCAACTCACCCGAGGTCAGGGCCGTCCGGGCCAGGGCGTCGGCCAGCATCAGGAACCCGGCGCCCACCAGGAAGGAACAAGGCAGGACCAGCCGCACGTCCTGCCCCAACACCAGGCGGACTGCATGGGGAATAATCAGGCCCACGAAGGCGATGGTCCCGCCCTCGGCCACCGCCACGCCCACGATCAGGGAGGAAGCGATGTAGACCAGGCGCTCGCAGCGGCGCACGTTGACCCCCAGGCTGGCCGCCGATTCTTCTCCCATGGCCAGCAGGTGCAGATCGCGGGTAATGGCCAACAGGATCGCCCAGCCCGGAATCAGAAGAATCAGCATGCGCCAGATGCGGTCGAATCCCACTACGTCGATGGTCCCGATGGTCCAGCGAAGGATCTGCAGGGCCCGGCTGTAGTCGGCAATGTACTGAATCAGGATCACGCCGGCGCTGGCTATCAGGTTCACTACCACTCCGGCCAGCAGCAGCGTTCCGGGCATGACCACGTCGCCGGTTCGCGAGAGCCAGTAGACCACCAGAACAGCCGCGGCCGAGCCGGCGAATGCTGCCAGGAACACCATCGGCACCCCGGCCAGGTTGATGCCCCAACCGAGGGCAATGGCCACGCTGGCCCCCAGGGTCCCACCTCCCGAAACACCCAGGGTGAACGGCTCCGCCAGCGGATTGCGAAAGAAGGCCTGAAGGCAGGCTCCGACCGCGCCCAGGGAGGCACCCAGGATTCCTCCCAGAACCACCCGGGGAAGGCGCAACTGGAAAAAGAGGGAGCGCGCCGTTTCGTCCTCGCGCAAGAGGCTCAGATCCAGCAGGCGATAGCCCACCCAGAGGGAAACCAGCGTGGAGGCCGCCAGGAAGAGGAGCACCAGAATCAGGGGGCGTACCAGGTTCCGGGGCGCAACGGGGGCGGCGTTCCCGGGCTGTTGCGGGGAGGAGACGTTGGATTCCTGGCTGGATCCTGCGCCTGCGGGAACCTGGCGTGAAGCATCCATCCTCATCTCCTGACTACGGTTGCACCGATGCGGATCAGGTGCCGGACCAGACAAAGGTGCGCCCCTCCAACTTCCGGGCCCGAACCTGGGGGTCATCGTAAACCCGGGAAAGCACCTCGTCCCTCAGGACCTGCCCGGGGGGGCCTTCGGCCAGGAGGGATCCGCGGTGGATGGCAAAGACCCGATCGAAGGCAGGATCCAGCAACTGCAGGTCGTGAGTCACCATCAGCGCCGTCATCCCCTGCCGGTCCCGAAGCTGTCTCAGGATGCGGATGAGTGCTGCCCGGTGCTTCAGGTCCAGGGCGGCCGCGGGTTCATCCAGAATCAAACACTCCGGCTCCTGGGCCAGGGCCCTGGCCACGGCCACCAGTTGCCTTTCGCCTCCCGACAACTCCGTCACCGGACGAGGAGCCAGATGAGCAGCGCCTACCGTGGCCAGGGCCTTCAGGGCCTGCTCCACGTCGAAGCGGTTCTCGAAGCGGAAGCGGGGCGTGTAGGGACTCCTCCCGGTCAACACCACCTCCATGGCCGTAAAGGGGAAAATCATGGGATTGATCTGGGGAACGTAGGCCAGGGACCGGGCCAGCCGCTTCCGTGGAATGCCTTTCAACGGTTGCCCCGAAAAAAGAACTTCTCCGGCGTCCGGGGAACGAAGACCAGCCAGCAGGCGGATGAGCGTGGACTTGCCGGAACCGTTGGCGCCGATGAGGGCCGCCAGGGCGCCGTGCTCGAGTTTCAGGGAAACGTCATCGACCACCCACCGGTCGGCCTCGTAGGCAAAGCGGAGCCCACGGGCTTCGATGAGAGCATCGGCAGGGGTGGGGCTGGTGGAACTAGCGGACGCCATCCTTCCCAAACACCTCCGGGTGTATCAGTTGAGAGAAGAGCTCGGCCGTCTGGGCCACAAACTGGGAAGCGTGAAGGACAAACATTTCGCGAACGGGATAGACCCGCCCGCGGCGAACGGCCCGGATCTCCTTCAGTTCCGACCAGATTCCGACCGGTTCTTCGGCAAAGGCTCCCTGGGCTCCCTGCACCATGTCGATCACCACGTCGGGATTGAGGGTGACCACGGCCTCCTTGCCGATCCTGCCGTAGTTGAAGGTGGCGGGCGGGGCTATGGGCTTCCCGCCGGCAATCTCGATCAACCGGGACAGGTAGCTTCCCTGAGTGGCCGCATAGAGACCGCGCAGGGTTCCGGGCACCCGGTCCACCACGCAGAGAACCGAGGGTTTGGGCAAGCCCCGGGTGCGGGCGGCGACCTTGTCCAGTACGGCGCGAACCTCGTTCTGGAGACGACTGGCCTGCTGCTGTCGTCCCACACCCCGTCCCACGGCATCGATGGCCGTGAAGACATCCTGCAGCGACTGGCTCGGAACGACCAGCGTCGCGATCCCGAGGGCCTCCAGGTGGTTTTCGACGAAGGGAGCCTGCACCTCCGCCATGACCACCAGGTCGGGTGCAAGGCTGGCCACCTCCTCCAGGCTGGCGTTCTGCCAGCCGCCCACCCGAGGCAGAGAGGCCACGCTCGGGGGGTAGAAGCAGTAGTCCGAAACGGCGACTACCCGATCGAAGGCTCCCACCCCCTCCAATATGTCGGTGACGTTGGGGGACAGAGAGATGATGCGCCGGGGATTGCCCGGGTCAACGCCTGGTTCTTCAGAGTCGGATGAACCCCGAGAGTCACCGGTGCCCGGCCGTTGGCAGGACCACAGGCAGGAGAATCCCAGCAGAATCAGGCTCAACCAGGCCAGTCGCCCGATCCAGGCTCCTGTCCGGCGACTCGCCCACGAGTTGACGCGAATTTCTCGATGGTCCAGTAGCGCCCCCTCCGTCCCGTCCACGGAAAACCGACTCATCTCCTGCCTCGACTTCCAAAACGCGCCCGATTCATGCCGAGGCCTCCCTCATGCACTAAAACGGGAAACGGCATTCGAAAATGGATTTGGAATCCGGTGAGAGAAGGGGGAAAAGAGGAGCGGCACCATCGCTCTCATGCGAAGCGACACATCCGTGGAGCGCGGTCCCAGGCAGGTCTCCTGACTCGCAGGTCACGGCGTTTCAGACGGCCTTCCCGTTATCGAATGCAACAGTGGCCAATTGCAGTGCTGAAACACTCGCTGCTTACAGTGGCGCGACCGTGCGGGAATTGCACCCGCTTCCCTTTTCACTCGCAAGACTGCCGCGAGCACCTGGCACTCACCGCGGCAAATGCTAGCAAATGGGAAGTCCCCCGGTCAATTTTCCGAGGGAGAAGTGCCTCCCGCGGCGAAGGCGCCCGGGACCTGGGGGCGGCTTGTGAGTGGCGGTGGGAGAATGGATGGTCACTTACAGTGAGCCGCGTTCGCCCCCCACCGGTTCGACTGCGGGCGGGGCCCTTGTCTCACCGACTCCTGTACCGTTCTGAGAAGGACCTTTGGCGGATAATC
>JAPPDF010000011.1 GCA_028875575.1 Acidobacteriota bacterium | reverse complement strand
GGGAGTGAAGCCGGGAGTGCTCCTTCGGTCGGGCTCCGCCCTCCCTGCGGAGCACGCCCGCTCGTTGCCCATCGACCCCCTTGGAGATATGCTTAGCCCTACATAAAGAAGACTGGCCGTGTAAACCATGTATGCGGTTTATTGTGTAAACCATGAATGGATTGCACACTCATGCCTTTTATGCAAGCCTCGGGAATCACTCCCCCCTTGAGGGGGAGTCGCAGAAGCCGAGCCGCAGGCGAAGGCTGATGCGGAGGGGGGCATACGCGGCGCCGCAAAGCAGCGCCGGATGGCGAGGGCTGATGCGGTGGGGGTAAGGCTCGGCTCCGGACCGTGCGACGGCGTGGCTGATACAGAACGAAACAGCGGTGTTTCAGGTAAGAAATACCCGCGCTAAAGTCCCAGCCGGGCTGAAATGCCGCTCATGGCCTGAATGCAGAAGGCGATGTGCTCGTTCAACTCCACCCCCAGGTCGGTGGCGCCGGTGCGGATGTCCTCCCGGCTCACCGAGCGGGCAAAGGCCTTGTCCTTCAATTTCTTTCTGACCGACTTGGGCTGGAGTCCCTCGATCTTGCGGTCGGGGCGCACCAGGGTCACCGCCGTGATGAAGCCGGAGAGCTCGTCGCAGGCAAACAGCACCTTGTCCACCAAATGGTTCCTGGGGCAACCGGTCCAGTGAGCATGGGACTTGATGGCGTAGATCACGTCCTCCGGATAACCCCGTTCCTTCAGGATCTGGGCGCCCTTTTCGGGGTGGTCGGGAGGATCGGGAAATCTCTGGTAGTCGAAGTCGTGCAGCAGGCCCACGATCCCCCATTTCGCCACGTCCTCTCCATACTTGCCGGCGTAGGCCCGCATGCAGGCTTCCACGGCCAGGGCGTGCTTGATAAGGCTGGGATTGCTGGTGTACTCGGTCAGCAATTCGAAGGCGGATTCCCGCTCCAACATAAGACCTCTCCTTCAAAAAGAACCCGGCGAAACCGGACAGGATCCGGGGCGGACGCCCATCGGGCCATGGCCTGGCGTTCAGGTTTCCATCCAGTTTTGGCCGACACCCACGTCCACCACCAGGGGCACCGAGAGCGAATACACCGACTCCATTTCCTGCTTGACGAGGGCCTGCATGGCTTCCATCTCCGACCCGGGTACCTCGAACACCAGCTCGTCGTGTACCTGCAGCAACATCCTGGATTGGAGCTTGCGCTCCCGCAGCTCCCGGTGGATGCGGATCATGGCCAGCTTGATCAGGTCGGCGGCGGTGCCCTGAATGGGTGAATTCACGGCTGTCCTCTCGGCGAACTGGCGCAGGCCGGGATTGCGGCTGTTGATGTCCGGGATCTGCCGGTGGCGTCCGAAGAGAGTGCGGGTTATCCGGCTTTGCCGAGTATCCTGAATCGTCTGATCGATGAACTGCTTGACGCCGCTGTACCGTTCGAAGTAGCGCTTGATGAATTCCTGGGCGTCGCGGTGGGAAATCTGCAGCTCCCTGGCCAGGCCAAAGGCCGTCTGGCCGTAGATGATGCCGAAGTTGATGGCTTTGGCGCGCCGGCGCATCTCGCTGGTTTGCAGCAGGGGGTCGATGCCGAACACTTCGCTGGCGGTCCGGGTGTGGATGTCCTCATTTCTCTGGAAGGCATCGAGCAGCACCGCGTCCCGGGAAAGGTGGGCCAGGATCCTCAACTCGATTTGCGAGTAGTCGGCGGACAGCAAGCGGCATCCCTGGCCGGCCACGAATGCCGATCGGATCTGGGCGCCGAGCTCGGAGCGGACGGGGATGTTCTGCAGGTTGGGGTTGCTGCAGGACAGCCGGCCGGTGGCAGCCACCGTCTGGTGGAAGGAGGGATGAACCCGCCGGGTCCGAGCATCCACCAGGCGGGGAAGAGCGTCCACGTATCCGGACTTGAGCTTGGCGATCCGGCGGTACTCCAGCATCAGGCGGGGCACCTCATAGTCCTTGGCCAAGTGTTCCAGCACCTCCACCGAAGTGGAATATTGACCGGACTTCTTGAGTCTTCGGGGAGTGGGCAGATTGAGTCTGTCAAAGAGAATCTCTCCGAGCTGCTTGGGTGAGTTCAGGTTGAACTCGGTCCCGGCCACCTCGTAGATCCTTTCCGTAAGGGATTTGGCGGTTCGCTCGAAATCTTCGGACATCTTCCGAAGCACGGCGGAATCGACCCGAATCCCGTTCCACTCCAACTCCGCCAGGACTTCGACCAGCGGCAGGTCGATCTGCCGGTAAGCCTGCTGCAGTCCCGAGGATTCCAGTTGGGGCCGCAACTTCCCAAACAGCCGTTGAACGATGGCGCAGCGGCCTCCGGCCTCCGGCGGCGCCTCTTCCCCCAGCAGGCCGAAGGCGATTTCGCTCAAGCCATGGTTGCTGCGATTGGGCTGCAGCAGGTAGGAGACAAGCATGGCGTCTCCCTGCAGTCCCTTCAGCTCCAGGCCGGGATGCCGCAAAGCCAGGTGGGCCGGCTTGGCATCGTAAAAGACCTTGCCGATTCCCGGATCTTCCCAGAATTCCCTGAGGTCATTCAGTCCCGGTGCGGCCCCGTTTTCCAGGTCAAGGGTCCAACCCGATTCCCCTGCCATCACCGCCAGGCGGCGGGGACTTCGGCATAGCGTATCCTCCGGGTCGGTTTCCAGCCAGCAGGTGCAGTAGGAGGCCGAACGCGCCTGCTCCAGCAGAGTCCGAAGCTGCAGCGGGGAGGCCAGGGGCTGGAATTCGGGCGGCTTTGCCTGGGCCGGAGCCACGCCCCCCTCCATCTCCTTCAGCATGGATTGAAAGCCGAGTTGCGCCAGCAGGGACCGGAGCCTGTCCGGGTCGGGTTCCTGTACCTGCAGGTTTTTCCAGCTGAAGTCGATGGGCACCGCGGTATCGATGGTGACCAGCTCCTTGCTTTGAAGGATCTGCTCCCGGTTATTTTCAAGGGACTCGCGGTAGGTCTTGCGCGAGACCTGCTCTCTTTGGTCCAGCAGGGCTTCCAAGCTGCCGAAGGTGCGCACCAGGTCGCGGGCTCCCTTGCCGCCGATACCGGGAGCGCCCGGGACGTTGTCCACGCTGTCTCCCATGAGCCCCAGCACGTCCACCACCTGTTCAGGGGCGACTCCAAAGAACTCCTCCACCTTGGGGGCGTCGAAGAGCGTATCGGTCTTGGACTGGTGAAGCACTCGGGTCCTGTCGTTCACCAGTTGGAACATATCCTTGTCGTTGGAGACGATGGTGGTTTCCCAGCGGTTTTCGCCGGCCTGCCTGGCCAGAGTTCCGATGATATCGTCGGCTTCGAAGCGGTCCAGCTGCAGGATGGGGATCCGCATGGCCTGACAGAACTCCCGAATCACCGGGAGCTGAGAGGCCAGGTCTTCGGGCATCCTGGGCCGATTGGCCTTGTACTGCTCGTAGGCCTCATGCCGGAAGGTCGGTTTTTCGGTGTCGAAGATGACGGCCAGATAGTCGGGCTGGTGCTGCCGGATCAGCTTGCGCAGCATGGCCGCAAATCCATAGACGGCGTTGGTGGGATGCCCCTGGCTGTCGGTCAGGCCGCGGATGGCGTAGTAGGCCCGAAAGATGTGGGACATGCCATCCACCAGAAACAGACTTCGGGGCGGGGCTGGGGGCTTGGAGGTGGTTGCCACTGGTGGAACTTCCTCCTCCCGTAAGTGCCTCCATCATCCTTCAGGGAGGTGCTGTCAATCGGAGACCGTCGGCCCGCCGCCGACCTGCGAGGACCGTTTGCGCACCCGAACGGTGCATTCAGAATTGGCCAAAATCTGGATTTCCGGGCTGCGACCGGGAGCCGCCCTGGAAATATTCCAGTTAAAAATATCCTGCCCCCCGGCAGCGTTGTGGGTTAGGGGAGAGCTGCGAAGCTGCGGTTGACGTGGGTCACTTGCGATAACGCCTGCTACAAGCCATCCTTATAGAGCTGCGTAGTTGCGGCTCAGGGTAGCCCCGGGCGGCAGCCCGGGGTCGTGTGAATTTTGCGCTGCTGTAGCCGCGAATGCGGCGAATCGGGTGCACCCTTCCGATAAGCAGCGCCCCTGAGAAACCGCGCCAATCCCGCCGTTATTCGGCGAATTTCCGGATGACTTCGGTCACCAGGGCCTTGACGGTCTCCGGGCTCAAGTTGGCCTTGGTGCCCTCGCCGAAGGCTGGCATCTTGATCTGGCCCTCGCCCGACCCCTTGGTAATGGCCTCTATCAACTGCTCGTCGGTGTGTTTGGATTGCCAGTCCTTGCTCGTGAAGTCGGGGGTCTTCATGACGGCAAGTCCCTTGCCGTCCGCCTTGTGGCACATGGCGCAGTTCTTCTTGTAAATCCCCGAGACGTCCGGAGCGTCTCCCGCAAATCCCTGGGGAGCGTAAAGCAGCATCAGTCCAAGAAAACCGGCTAGTATTCCAAATCGACCAATCATCGGGTCCTGTCCTCCTGGGTTGTTTCAAGAAACGGGCTCGCTTCCCCGGTGCAAGGCGGCCTTCCGGCCGGGAAGCGGCGGGCGGGATACTGACTCCTGCCGAAATTATAGCCTAACATCTCGAGTGGGGTCCGGGAAAAGGGAACAAGGGTCGGTGGGAGGGGAGTGAGGGTTTGTCGTGGTTTTCGATGGGGTTGGGGTTGGCACGGGTCTGGGGTTGTTCGGGAGAGGCAGTGCGTGTCGAGACCCCGCCACTAATCCGCCGCATACGCGGCTGCGACAGTGCGAATCCGCAAACGACCCCGGGCTTCCACCCGGGGCTACCCTGAGCCGCAGCTACGCTGCTCTTTAAGGATGGCCGGTAGCAGGCGTTACGCAGGTGACCCACGTCAACCGCAGCTTCGCAGCTCTCCCCAAGCCCACGTCACTGCAGGAGGCCAGGAATTTCTTGACTGGGACATTTACAGGGCGTCAGCCCGTGGGGGGAGCGAGTAATCCGTGCAGGTGGCGAATCGATTGCCTCCCTCACCGATATTTCCCCGTGAGCTGATTCCAGCGAATCAGGAACAGGCCGAGAATCATCTTGAGGCCGTCCTGCAGCAGGCGGACCTTGGTTCCTTCGGCATGGTTCCATCGTACCGGAATCTCCTCGAGCCGGAGGCCGCGAGCCTTGGACAGAAAGAGGATCTCCGGATCAAAACCGAAGCCGGCGATGCGTTGGCGGGCCAGCACCGGGAGCATGGGTTCCCGCCGGAAAGCCTTGAAACCGCACTGGGTATCCCGGAAGGGAAGACCGGTCAGGAGCTGCACCAGCCCGTTGAAAAGGCGCCCGGCGTACTCCCGGAAAGCCGACTGGTGGACACCGATGAGGGAACGGTCCAGAGCCCTGGAACCGAGAGTGAGGTCCCGATCCCCGCCGAGAATGGGATCGACCAGCTTGGGCATTTCTTCGATCGGTGCCGAGAGGTCGGCGTCGGTGATCAACACCACCCGTCCCCTGGCTTCCAGGGCACCGTTTCTGACACTGAACCCCTTGCCCAGGTTTCGAGGGTTGTTCACCAGGCGCAAGCCGGGCCAATGCCTGGCGCAGGCGGTCACCAAGGGTCCCGTCCGGTCCCGGGACCCGTCGTTGACCACCACGACCTCCGCCCGCAGTGCTTGGGTCCGGATATAGGCGCGCACCGTATCCAGCGTCTGCTCGATGCGTTCCGCTTCGTTGTAGGCGGGGATGACAATGGAAAGGTCGGGAGGCTCCATGTGCCACTATGATACACGCCTCCCAAAAGAGTTATCCACGAAGGGGCACCAAGGACGACCAAGGGTTTCCAAGGAGTTGGAGAAGGATTGCGAGGAATCCGCCAAGGGCCGGGAAGCTGCTGCGGGCCAGGCGCACTCGAGCGATTGTCCGTTGCGAGCTTGCGGATTCCCGGGAATTCGGGCGTTGGGCACAGCGGGCACCTTCGCGACGGGGTAGATCAATCGAGGCGGAACATAAACTAAACATCGATGCACAGGATGCACAGGATTAACAGGACGGGGCGCAATCGCAGGGGAAGCTGGCTCTGGCGATGACCCTGCACGGGTGTGCGGATGCCCGGGATTGCACGACACCGGAGAGGGAGAAGAAATAGCCCAGAAAAATCCTGTATATCCTGTGCATCGATGTGAATAAAAAAACCTGCGCATTGATGTGAATCAAGAATCATGAGCAGATAGGACAAGCAGCCTGGGGATAGTCGCTGCGGCACCGGCTCACGGGTTCGATGATCCCCCCAACCCCGGATTCCCGGCTCTTTGACAACCGCGGAGCCCCTCCCATATACTGATCCGTTCGACTCATCCCGCTAGCGTTCACCGTAGGCCCCTGAATGCGTTCAACCATTCAACCTCTCCGCTCCACGGACCGGGAAGTTCTTCAAGTTCGAGGCGCCAAGGTACACAATCTCAGAAATGTCGATTGCCAGATTCCTCACGAAAGTCTGACCGTGATTACGGGAGTCAGCGGATCGGGGAAGTCCAGCCTGGCCTTCGACACCATTTATGCCGAGGGGCAGCGGCGTTATGTGGAATCGCTCTCGGCCTACGCCCGCCAGTTCCTGGAACGCATTCAGAAACCCGACGTGGAGGAGGTGGCGGGCATCTCGCCGGCCATTGCCATCAAGCAGAAGAACAGCCTGCGCAACCCCCGCTCCACCGTGGGAACGGTCACCGAAATCTACGACTACTTGCGCCTGCTCTACGCTCGAATCGGTCGCACCTTTTGCTGGCAGTGCGGAACCGAGGTCAAGAAGGACGTGTTAGACCAGGCAGTCAGCCGGCTGATGGCGCTTCCCGCCGGAACGCGTCTCCATATCCTGTTTCCCTTCGCCCACTATCGTCGTTTTCAGGAGCTGAAAAAGAGTCGTCCGGCCACGAAGTCGCGCTCAGGGGGGCGGGAGTCGGAACTCCTCAAGACCGTGCTCCGAGACCTGCGACGACATGGCTTCAACCGCCTCTACCGGGAGGGACGCATCTACGAGCTGTCCGACCCCGAGTCGCTGCTGGACCTGGACTTTGCCGCACCTCTGGAGGTTCTGGTCGATCGGGTCATCATCGGACCCGGGTTGCGCCAGCGGCTGGCCGACTCGCTGGAGATCTGCTACCGGGAAGGCTCGGGCCACGCACTGGCCGAAGTGGTGGGCCGGCCGGATGAAGGCCCGGACCCGGCAACTGGCGATTTCGAACACAACGGAGCGGCGGTGGGCACTCGCTTCTCCTTCAACGAGGGATTTGTGTGCCGCCGCTGTAACATCTCATACGAGCAACCCGAGCCCCGCCTGTTCTCCTTCAACAACCCGTTTGGAGCCTGTCCCCGCTGCCAGGGGTTCGGCAATACCATGGATATCGATTTGAAGCGGGTGATTCCCAATCCGGACAAGAGTCTGCGGGAGGGAGCCATCGAGCCCTGGACCAAGCCGCGCTATCGGAGGCTGCGGGCCGAGTTCAAGCGCTTTGCCCAGCGCCACTGCATTCCCTGGGAAGTCCCCTACCGTGATTTGCTCCCCTGGCAGAAGGACTTGATCAACGCAGGGGACGAGGGCTTTCGAGGCATTCGGCGCTTCTTCGATTATCTGGAGACCAAGAAGTACAAGCTCTATATCCGCGTGTTCCTGAGCCGCTACCGCGGTTACACTCGTTGCCTGAGCTGTTCCGGGTCCCGGCTCCGCGCCGAGGCCCGGGCCGTCAAGATCGACGGGAGGGAAGTCGGTGAGGTCACGGCCATGACCGTCGGCGAAGCACGGGAATTCTTCCGCAATCTGAAGCTGACCCCCTATGAGTCCAGCGTAGCCCATCGGATCCTGGAAGAGTTGCGCATGCGCCTGGATTTCCTGTATCGAGTGGGCCTGGAATACCTGACGCTGGATCGGCTGGCCGCCACCCTTTCAGGAGGCGAAGCACAGAGGATTCAGTTGGCCACCTCCCTGGGCTCCTCCCTGGTGGGAGCGCTTTACGTCCTGGACGAACCCTCCATCGGTCTGCATCCTCGCGACAACGCCCGACTGATCGAGATCCTCAAGAGCCTGAGGGATATGGGCAATACCATCCTGGTGGTGGAGCACGAGCCGGCCATGATCCAATCCGCCGACCGCATCATCGACATGGGGCCCGGAGCGGGGGAACAGGGGGGACGGGTGGTATATTCCGGGGATTTCCCCAACTTGATCCATTGCCGCGGTTCACTCACGGGAAAGTACCTGAGCAGGGAGCTGGAGATCCCTGTCCCTTCTTCCCGGTCTTCTCCCGACAGTCGCTGGTTGAGGCTCTACGGGGCCGAGGAGAACAATCTCAAACGGCTGGACGTGGAGATTCCACTGGGAATTGTCACCTGCATCACCGGAGTATCCGGCTCCGGGAAGTCGACATTGGTGCACCAGGTCCTCTACGCGGCGCTGAAGGCCCGCAAGGGGGAAGCTCCGGATCGGGGCAATTACCAGCGCATGGAGGGCGAACACTGGATCTCGGACGTCCGGTTGGTGGACCAGTCGCCGATCGGCCGGACTCCCCGTTCCAATCCGGTCACCTACATCAAGGCCTTCGATGCCGTTCGAGAGCTGTTTGCCTCGACCCGGGAGGCTCGGGAGCGGCGTCTGAGCGCCGGTGACTTTTCCTTCAACCTGGCGGGTGGACGCTGCGATCACTGCCAGGGGGATGGCACCGTTACCGTGGAGATGCAGTTTCTGGCCGACGTGGAACTGGTGTGCGAGGAATGCAAGGGAACTCGTTTCAAATCGAGCTTGCTGGAGGTGCGCTACAAAGGCAAGAATATCCACGAAGTGCTGCAGATGACGGTGCGGGAGGCCATGAGCTTTTTCTCAGCCGTCCCCCGGCTGACCAGGAAACTGAGGGTGTTGGAGGACGTGGGGCTCGGCTACCTCCGGCTGGGACAATCGGCCACCACGCTCTCGGGCGGGGAAGCCCAGCGAATCAAGCTGGCCTTTCACCTCTCCCGCCAAGTGGGCAAGCACGCGCTCTACCTGTTCGACGAACCCACCACCGGTCTGCATTTCGACGATGTCCACAAGCTGTTGCGGGCTTTTCGCCGCCTGGTTCGGGCCGGGGCTACCATCCTGGTCATCGAGCACAACCTGGATGTGATCAAGACGGCCGACTGGATCATCGACCTGGGACCGGAGGGAGGCGATCAGGGCGGCACCGTGGTGGTCGCCGGTCCCCCCGAGCGGGTGGCAGTCGCCAAGGGGAGCCACACGGGCCGGTTCCTGAAGGAAGTGCTTGCCGGAAACGGCCAAAGGGTGCATTGAATGGCGATACGCGTCCACAGACAGGGACGGTGGCCCTTGCCGCCGGCGCCTCTGGCCGTGCTGTTTTGCCTCTGGACGATCCTGGCGACTTGGGCTTTTCCAGCCGGCCCCAGCGCCGGCGGTCCGGTCCTGCATCCCCCGGTCCCCGGAAAAGCAGCCGAGGAGGCGATCGAGCCGGAAGAAGCCGAGCTGGACTATCTCGGCCTGGCCGAGGGTCACCGCCGGGCCCGGGAGTTCCTGCAAGCCATCTCGGCCTACCAGTTGGCCCTGATCGAGGATCCTCACAATTCCGTGGCCTGGTTTGGCCTGGGGCTGTCCCAGTACGAAGCCGGCCAGGCTCAGGAAGCCATCGGCTCCTACCGCGAAGCCCTGAAGAACGACCCCGACCTGTGGGAGGCGGAGATGAACCTGGGGGTCATCTGGTTCAACCGCAAGAACCCGGGTCAGGCCCTTGTTCATTTTGAGCGAGCCAAGGCCTTGAGTCCGGAAAGCTGGCGGCCCTTATTCCTGACGGGAGAGGTCCATCGCTTGCGGGACCACCTGACGGAAGCGGAAACCAGCTACAAGCAGGCGCTGGATCTGGCCCGGGACGGGGATGAGCAAGCCGTCATCCACGCGGCGCTGGTCTCTGTCTATCTCGGGAAAAAGGACTATGCCGGAGCCGCCAGGCACGTCATGGCCTCCCGTCCCCATGCGACGGACATGGAAGCGAGCGACCGCCAGTTGGCGGCCCTTTACCTGGAGATGGGTCAGGAGGATAAGGCCCTGGTCTACTTGGAGCGCCTGGCGGCCGATCCCTCGGCGGGACCGGAATTGCACGAGACCATCGGTTGGATGCGGGTGGATCGGAAGGACTACGACCGGGGCATCCAGTCACTTGAAATCGCACTGGAGCGGCAACCCGACCCAGCGCGGAGGGAGAAGCTCTCGCTGCAGATCGTCAAGCTCCATATTCGCCTGGAGCAGTTTGACGAGGCCGTTACCCTGTTGGAAAAGGGGCTGCCCGGATCGGCCAATCCCGAATGGTATTTTCTGCTGGGATCGCTCCATCTGCAATCCGGCCGGCTGGAACCTGCCGGGAAGAGGCTGGCTCAGGCCCTGCATCTGGACGCCGACTGCGCCCAGTGTTACAACAAGCTCGCCGCCATTTTCCTGAAGCAGGAAGATTTCGGCCGGGCCATTCCGCTGCTGGACCGCTATCGGGAACTGCAGCCGGAGGAGGCAATGACCTACTTTTACCTGGGAGTTGCCTACGACAGGCTGGGGCACTATGGTAAGGCCATCCCGCCGTACGAGAAGTTTCTCGAGTTGGACCAGGGGCGGCACGACCGGGAGAGCTTTCAGGTTCGTCAGAGGTTGAAGGGCCTGAAGAAGAGGGCAGGGAGAAGGTGACTTGAAAGCGATGGCCACCATGTGCGGCGCGCCCCGCCCCGACGGGCGCGGCCGCGGTGTACGCAAGCCGAGGCTGCCGTGCTGCAGTTGGGTCTGGTCTCTTTTGGCTTACCTGATGATCCTGTCCCTGGCAAGTCCAGTCCTTGCCCGCGACACCAAGCTGGAGCGCCAGTACCAGGGCCAGCAGGCCAAGCTGAAGCGACAGGGAAACACCGTCAAGAAGGTAAAGATCCTGATCAAAATGTCGGCCATCGACTTGGAATTCGTCAGCCGCAGGGTGCGGAGGGGCCTCTATTCCGACGCCGACCGCATGCTGGAGCGGTATGCCGGCGCCGTCGGCCGGGCCGAGCGGGTCCTGAAGGATTCGCAACGGGACCCTCAGCGCAAGCCCGGCGGTTTCAAGCACCTGGAAATATCCCTGCGAAAGCAGTTGCGGCAACTGACCGACCTGAGGGATCTCTACCCCTTCGACCGGCAACAGGTGATCGACCGCACCATCGCCTGCGCCGAAGCGGTCAAGCGGCACATGATTGCAGCGCTGTTCGGACCCGACAACACCGGCCGTTCCAATGGAGGGTCTGCCGGGTCCGTTCGGAAGGGGACGGACGGGGATCCTTCCCCATGCCGGATCGAGTGAGACCATGAGAACAGGAATCCATCGCGTGCGTGCCGATTTTTTCCGGCGACATTGGAACCGTTGGCCCGCCTGGGCAGCCGCGGTGGCGGCCTGGGCCGTGCTGCTGCCGGTTTCCGGCGGGCTCCATGCCCGCACCGTCGACTATCTCACTCCCGAGGAGATCGAAAAGGTTCGAGATTCTCAGAAGCCCCACCAGCGGATGTCGGTTCTGAACGACATTTTCAAGCGCCGCATGGAGGGCGCCATGGCCAGTTGGGAGGCTTCCGAGGGTGGGGATGGCGGTTCCCGAGCCCAATCCCGGCGCCGGGGAAAAGAATCGGCTGAGCCTGCCCGTTCCCTTTCCTTCAGGGGATGGATGAAGGAAGTGGCGATGTGCCTGGAGGACATCGAGACCAATCTGGACGGCTATCCCCTGGATCGGCCTCTCAGTGTTTGGGATTTGGAAACGGGTCGGCTCATACGCATGAACACCAAGAAGTTCCGCAAGTCGTTGAAGAAACTGCGGAAAACCCTGACCGAGTTCGACGGCTGGCTCGCCCTCAGGCTGGATCGAGTGGAAGGAAGCGAAAGTCGATTGGCGGAGGAGGTTGCCGACATTCTGTCGGATCTGGACGAGGCGTTGGAGGAGACCATTGAGCTGGCAGGCGGAGTCATTGACGAGGAGGGGCCGCCAAAGCGCCGGGCCAGGCCGTGAGGGAAGATGAACACGCAGCCTGAGCGGAACATCGGCCGCGGGGGCTTGACCCTGTCGCAGATCGGCCGGATCTTTGCCGAGGCCTACCACGGGCTTGAACGAGAACAACCCTGCCCGTCGATCGGGGTTGAGTATTATCGCTTCGTGGGGATCAACCACACCGTTCGACTCCGGCAGGGCCGGCTCCTGGTTCGGCTCAGCGATCTCTTCAGGCGGGCGCCGGCGCCGGTCATGGAGGCGTTGGCCTCCATTCTGCTGGCCAAGCTGTACCGCCATGAGGTGCCCCGGGCGGCTCGGGCAGCCTATCGGGAGTTCAGCAATTCTCCCGAGATGAGGCGAAAGGACCGGGCCTCCCGGCGAAAGCGCGGGCGCAAGCTGCTGGCCGGCCCCGAGGGCAACCGTTACCACCTGACGGACCTGTTCGACGATCTCAACCGCGAGTACTTCAAGGGGCGCCTGCCTCCTGTCCGGCTGGGGTGGAGCTTGAGGAAGAGTCGCAGGATTCTGGGACACTTCGATCCGTCTCACCGGAGCATCACGCTCAGCCGGTGGCTGGACCACCCCAGGGTTCCGGAAGTGGTGGTGCGCTATGTTCTCTTTCACGAGATGCTGCACGCCAAGCTTCTGGCCCGCTCCTTTTTCGATGTCAGGAACCCCCACTCCCGGCAGTTTCGGGAGGAAGAGCAGACCTTTCGCGGGCATGAAGAGGCCAGGAACTGGATCCGGAACGGTTCCTGAACAAGGGCTGTGAACACGGAGCAGTGCAATCTGCTCCAAACGCGGTTTTCTTTGCAGTTGCGTCAATTCAACGGGCGTTTTGCACAGCTTTTTCCACAGCATCTGTTGAAATCCGACCCGGTCGGCACACGGCGCCGGCTGTCTTGCGGCGGCATGAGCCAGGGAGCTCCGGTGTGAAGAGACTGACACCCGAACAGCAAAGCTTCTTCCGGAATGAAGGCTACCTGGGGTTCGGCCCCTTTCTGGATGTGGGCCGGGTCCGGCGGATCGGCGAGGCCATCGACGCCATCGCCGGCGGCCAGGTGCCCTATCCTCCGGAGTTGATTCGCTGGGAGCCGGTATCGCAAGGAGCGGACCTGGGCCGGGGTACCGAGCGGAAGAAGTTCGTCTACCAGATTCGCTACCCTCACCGCCACATTCCCCTGTTCATGGAGCATGCCGCCGACCCGGCGTTGCTGGACGTGGTGGAGGACCTGCTGGGACCGGACCTGGTGATCTACAACACCCAGGCGCTGCTCAAGCCGGCGTTTCACGGGACCTCTCAGCCCTGGCATCAGGACGCGGCCTACTGGCCGATTCGCCCCATGAACATGGTGAGCTGCTGGATCGCCATCGATGAAGCCACTCTGGAAAACGGCTGCATGCGCTTTGTTCCGGGGAGCCACAAGCGGGGCCTGGCCGAGCACAGGAGCGGCCGCCCCTTGTCGGCGGCCAGCGGAGGGACGGCAGCCGCGGTGCAGGAAATCCAGGTGGACGAGTCCGAGGCGGTGGCAGTGCCGGCCCGGCCGGGGCACGGTTCGTTGCACCATTGCCTGACCCATCACGGGACGCCGCCCAACCGCACGCCCCATCGCAGGCGGGCCATCATCTGCCACTATATGCCGTTGGATTTCCGCTACACCGGTCCGGAGGAGGAGCGGCCTCAGTTCCACGTGGTTCGGGGCAGGCGCTGCGGCGAGATTGTCTGACCTTTTCGGTGTTGGAGGTGCACTTGAACGCAAACGGGAAGGCCATCGGCGGCGTCGTCCCCATTATCCCGGTCCCCTTCGATGCCGGCGAGTCCGTAGATGAAGGGGCCTTGCGAAGGTTGGTCGACTTCGCTGTCGCCTGCAGGGTGGATGCTGTCTGCCTGCCCGCTTACGGAAGCGAGTTCTACAAGCTTTCCGAGGAGGAGCGGACCCGGGTAGTGGCGGTGGCGGTCGAACAGGCGGCGGGTCGGCTGAAGGTGGTTGCCCAGTGCAACCACGGTTCCTCCAGGGTGGCCTCGGCGCTGGCAAGATCCAATCTGGAGGCGGGGGCGGACCTGATTTCCATTGCTATTCCCCGGCAGTTTCCGGTCCCGGAAGAGGACCTGTTGAGGTTTCTGGCCGCATTCCTCGACAGCTTCACGGCCCCCTGCCTGCTTCAGGACTTCAATCCGGGAGGTCCCACCCTAAGCACCGCCTTCCTGACCCGGCTGCGAGCGGAGTGCCCCAATCTGGCCTATCTGAAACTGGAGGAGCCGCTCAGTGCCTCCAAGGTGGCCGCAATGGTCGAGGCCACCGGAGGCGAGGTGGGTATCCTTACCGGCTGGGGCGGGCTGTACATGATGGAGTTGATTCCCGCGGGCATCTGCGGTCTGATGCCGGGGTTGGGCCTGGCCGATCTTCTGAACCGGATTTTTTGGCTGGCAAAGGAGGGGGATACCGACCGGGCGTTTCACTTCTTCGAGAGAATCGTCCCCCTGCTGTTCCTGTCGCTGCAACACCTGGAGCTCTATCACTACTGCGAAAAACGCCTGCTCCAGGCCAGAGGGTGGCTGGAGGAGACCCACTGCCGGCAGGCCGCCTACCAGCCGGACGTCTATACCCGAGAGCACCTGGAACGCCTGCTGCAACGTGCCCTCCGGACGTTGGAGGATGCCGGCCTTGGGAAGTTAGAAGTGTGAAGTTTGAAGTGTGAAGAGTGGACAGTGAAGAGTTGTCAGCCGAGGGTTTTGGGAACGGGCGAGTGCCTGATGAACCGACTGCGCTTTTTTGAAGGACTGCGCCGAGACCGACAAGGTGTGTAGCGTGTCGATCAAATAACTCTCCACTCTCCACTCTCCACTAACCACTAAAAAGGAGATCATTAGGTGAGGAAAAACAAGCTCAAGCAACAGCTCAGTTCCGGTGAGCCCACGCTGGCCACCCATCTGCACAGCATCTGGCCCTCTGTGGTGGAGGTGGTGGGTCACACGGGCGTCTTCGACTACGTGGAGTTCGTGGCCGAATATGCTCCCTTCGACCTGAACTCGCTGGACAATTTCTGCCGGGCCGTCGAGCTCCATGACATGTCGGCCATCATCAAGGTAGACCAGGAACCGCGTGGCTTTCTGGCCCAGCGCGGCATCGGGTCCGGCTTTCAGGGAGTCCTGTTCTCGGACTGTCGGACCGTGGAGGACGTGCGGGAGTGCATTCGGGCCGTAAAGCCGGAGACCCCCGAGGCCGGCGGCCATCACGGGGTGGCTACGCGCCGCATCACCTACATGAGGTACGGAGGGTCAGCGGAGTACGCCCGGGCCCTGGATGAAACGGTTGTGGCGCTGATGATCGAAAAGAACACGGCGGTGGAGCAACTGGACGAGATCCTGGACCTGGGTGGCATCGACATGATTCAGTGGGGTCCGGCCGACTACTCGCTCAGCATCGGGCGGCCCGGGGAGTGGCGCCAGTCGGACATCAAGGCGGTGGAGCGGCGGGTCATCGAAGCCGGCCTGGAGGCCGGCATTCCTCCGCGGGCGGAAATCGAAAGTGTCGACCAGGCCAAGTACTACCTGGATCTGGGCGTGCGCCACTTCGCCCTGGGAACCGACGTCATGGTTCTTTTCCACTGGCTGAAGGAGAACGGGGAAAATCTGAGGAAGGCGCTGGAGGGATCCTGATCGGCGGGTCGATCGGGGATGCCGGCGGGCGGTCCCGCCCGGCTCATGTCCGGTTTCTCAGACAGGACATTAGTGCTGCAGGACGCCGGCCACGTAGCTCAACAGGTCTCCCTGGCTCCTGGACACTTCCTTGAGCCGCCCGTAGTCCCCCCCGAGCTGACAGAGCTGGACGGCGCTGGGGCAGGTGAGCTGGGCCGGTTCGACGCCGGCGAGGTGCTGGAGAGACACTTCCACGGCTTCGGGGTAGCGCTGGATTCTGGCCAGCAGGCCAACCAGGACCTGGGCCGCATTGAAGTCCCCGTCCTCTCCTCCTTGCCGGGGCAGCTTTCCCCGGAAGTGGGCCACGGTCCGGTCCACCTCGCGCCCAAGCAGGGCCCGCAGATAGAAGGCGTAATCCAGGTAGCCGTCGAAGGGCGGAGTCCCGCGGTACTGGAATTCGGACGACAGGTGGGTGCCGTACTCGGCCAGCTCCAGGGACAGCTTCAGCATCTCCGGGTCTTCCAGGTCCAAGCTCATCTGGACTACCGAGAGCAGGTGGGAGCTGTCCACGTAGTAGCTGAATTTTCCGAACAGCCAGTCCCTCCCCTGGATCAAGTCGGTGACAGAGGAGGTGTCGGGAGCTTTTCCCTCTTTGTCGGCAATAGTCCGTTTCAGATTGTCCAGCACTTCTCCGTGGAGGGTACGGATCAGCAGGGCCACCGACTCGGCGCGTCCCTCCTCCGCCGGATATTGCTGGATGCCGGTGATGGCCCGGCAGGTTCCATAGCTCTGCAGCAGCAGTTCGAAACCCTTGCGGGGGTTGACCCGTTCATAAAGGGCGATCTCGATGATGGCGGCCATCTCCTCGGATGGCTCCAGCTCTTCGATGGCGGCAGCCACGGGGCCGGTCTCGCCGATGGCCCGAAAGTAGGGCCAGGCCTGCTCGATGGCTCCGTCATCCAGGAAGAGTTGCCCCACTTCGCGGGCGGCCGCGATCTGGGCCTGGTGGTATGGGGCCGCCTTTTCCTTGGGAAGCTCGGGTTTGGAATCGAGTTCGATGAGTCCCAGGCCCAACTCGTGGCGCTTCTTCATCAGCCGGGCGTTGAAGATCAGCGGATAGTTCTTTTCCTGGCGGAATCGTTCGATCAGCAGCTCGAACCCGGCTTCCGAGCCGGTAGATTTCAGGGCGTTTTCAACAGCGTCAAACAGGTCGTCGTTCATGACTCGTTCCTGAAGGATTCGCGGAGCCGGCTTGGCGGGACAGACCGCCCGGGAATCATACCATCTTGCGATTGTTTGCGCTCAGGAACCGTCGGTGGTAAGTAGCCAGTGATCAGTAGTTGGCGAAGCCCCGGCCTGCCGTGCGCATCAAACGAGGAAAAACGGCTGAAGACTCAATGAAGACGAACCACGAATGGACACCAATGAACACGAATAGGCAAGGAAATCAATGGATCTCCGTCAAGGACAAGCGGCGCCAAGACCCACACCATGCTGAACGTGTCGATCGAGTAACTATGCACTATCCACTGACCACTAACCACTATCGTTACGGGTTCTCAACCATGAAGAGATTTCAGTCTTGCCTCTTGGCCGTTTTCATGTCGGCTGCCTGGGCTTGCCAGTCCTCCACAGGTCCCGGTGGGCACAGCGACCCGGTCGGGAAAGAAGTCGTTACCGTTGCCGGCAATGGGTCGGCGGGCTATTCCGGGGACGGTGGCCCGGCCGTGCAGGCTCAGCTGAACCAACCCTTCGGGGTGGTTCGCGGGCCGGACGGCGCCCTCTATATTTGCGACACCGGGAACCACGTGATCCGCAGAGTGGCTGCCGACGGGACCATCGCCACCGTCGCCGGCAACGGGGAGGCCGGCTATTCCGGGGACGGCGGCCCCGCCCTCGAGGCCAGCCTGAATGAACCTTACGAGATTCGCTTCGACCGCCAGGGCAATATGGTGTTCGTGGAGATGGCCAACCACGTGGTCAGGAGGGTGGACGGCCAAACCGGCCTGATTTCCACCCTGGCGGGCACGGGAGAAAGTGGGTTCAGCGGCGACGGGGGACCGGCGATCGAAGCCAGGCTCAGCCGGCCCCACAGCATCCAGCTCGGTCCTTCCGGGGACCTCTTCATCTGCGATATCGGCAACCATCGAATTCGGAAGGTCGGCGGGCAGGACGGCCACATCGTGACCTTCGCCGGGACCGGAGAGCAGGGCAGGACCCCCGACGGAGCCGCTCTGTCGGGAACTCCGCTCAACGGGCCCCGGGCGCTGGATTTCGATGCCGAGGGTAATCTGTGGCTGGCCCTGCGGGAAGGCAACGCGGTCTATCGCATCGACATGGAGGCGCTGTCGATCCACCACGTGGCCGGGACCGGCGAGTCGGGATTCACCGGTCACGGGCAGCCGGCCCTGCAGGCAACGCTATCGGGTCCCAAGGGATTGAGCGTGGGGCCGGAGGGCAACATCTACCTGGCGGACACCGAGAGCCATTCCATCCGCATGGTGGATCGAAGCCGGGGCACGCTCGAACTGGTTGCGGGCACCGGCGAGGCGGGCGACGGACCGGAAGACGACCCGCTCACCTGCAAAATGGGCAGGCCACACGGGGTCTTCGTCGATAGCGACGGCTCCGTTTTCGTCGGAGACACCAACGCCCACCGGGTACGGGTCATCCGTTCCGGGAAGTAGCGGGAGGGCTGATCCGTCCCGGATTCGTTCCGGTCAGTGGTGGCCGGCAACTGCCCTGCCGCCTGGGACCGACCCACCCCGGAACCGTCAGGGAACCGCCTTTACAAGCCTCTTGCTCCGTGCTACTCTGCGCCACGTGCTGGAGCCCGACTTGGCCGCTGCCAACCTTGCTTCGCGGTCGGTCCGTTTGAAAGTTCCAGCGCCACCCGCCCGATTCCACCGGAGGGGCTGTAGCTCAGCTTGGGAGAGCGCCTGACTGGCAGTCAGGAGGTCGTGGGTTCGATCCCCATCAGCTCCACCAATAATATCAACAATTTACAGAGATTTTGGGAATTGGTGGAGAGCGGGAACTCACCAATAGCTCACCGCCCTACACTACGCATCGGGGCCGACTCCCTCGCGAGTCTCGGCAACCACCTGGTCGACCACGGCCCGCAACGCTTCTTGTTCGGTGTCGCCCTCCAGCCGGCGGAGCCGGAAATGGTCGAGCTGGCGGTCGGCGCCGCTGCCTTCTCGAACGATGGTGAGCACCTGGCCAAGCTCCCGCTCGCAGCCGAGCTCGTGGGCATCCTCCGCCAGGTCCTCCACCAGCCGCGAGGCGTAATCTTCGATGTCCACCCGTTCTTCGGCGCCGTATAGGTCACCGAAGAACGCCAGCACGCCGTAGCGTTGGGCAAGCCAACGGTTCTCCGCGATAAACTCGGTCGGCGGATCGGGAGGCAGCAGACCTGCGCTGTCGAGGCGGGACAGGCGCCGGACCAGCGAAGCGTAGAGCGCCACGATGCTCGCTACGTCGTCGAGACGCGGGCAAACGTCGCAGATCCGTATCTCCACCGTCGGAAAGTTTTGGGAGGGTCGGATATCCCACCACAACTCGCTGCCGCTCTGGATGAAACGCATGCGCTGGTAGGTTGCCAAGAGGCGTTCATACTCCGCCCGCGACGACAGCGGGCCCGGCAGACTGGTGCGGGGCAGCACTCCCAGGATGTTCAGGCGGTTGGACTTGAAGCCGGTCTCGCGCCCGCCGTGGAACGGCGAGGATGTCGATAGCGCGTGGAGCAGCGGCAGGTAGGGCCGCATGGCCGTCATGACCCGGATCCGCGAGTCGGGGTCGCCGAAGCCGGCGTGGATGTGCATGCCGCCGATGAGTAGCTGTCGCACGCTCTCCTGAAAGGTGACGACGAATCGCTGGTAGCGTTCCCGCGGCGTGATCAGTTGGGACTTCCATTCGGCGAACGGGTGGGTCGACGCCGCCATCACCGCCACCCCGTGCTCGGCGGCAGCCTCGATCACCAGGCGGCGGGTTTCCCGCACCGCCTCGCACGCCTCCGTCACCGACCCGCACACCCTGGTGCTGGTCTCGATCTGCGTCCGGAACGCTTCGTGCGCGACCGTGTGGGGCCCGCGGTTTCGTTCGCACGCCTCGAAGATACCGGGGTTCGGATCGGACTCCAGGTCGCGGGTGTCGGGGTCGACCAGGAAGAACTCCTCCTCGACGCCGAGCGTGATGTTGAGATCGGATTCACTCACGGTCATGGTGGGAAACGCGGGCTGACTCCCTGAGTCTTCCATTATCCATTGGTTCCGGTCTCAGCGTCGAGTGCTTCCGCCCAGGCTTTCAATCCCTCTGCCACATCATGGAAGCCCCGACGCATGTAACCGCCGAAACAAACGAACACCATGGGTGCCAGCAGACCCGTCAATCTATCGGTGTTGTGATAGCTGCAACTTGTCTTTCCGACAGGTTCGAGATGCTGTTCCCGCACCGCGTGCAGGAGCCAGGGAGCTCCGAATTTCTTTTTCCAGGCGATAAGCCGAGGTTTTTCGAATGCGCATACGGTTTCGGTGATTCTGAACTTTGCCGGCCCCATGCGTACCAGCAGGTTCGCGGGAGATCCGAGCGAAAAATCGGTTCGGACCTGCGGCGTGAACGGGTTCCACTGGCTGTACTTGTCAACCTCGGTCAGGACAGTCCAGGCGACGTCAATCGGTGCATTGATCTCAACTGGCTCGGTGCGAATTTCCAATGTCCGCATGGTCATTCACTCCGAGGGTTCTCGAGAGTCCTGACCCAGTCAGCCGACCGGTCCCACAACTCTCTCGAGACCGACTCCTGCCTGCATTGATCGCTCGGTTCGGCGATCTTGCAGTGCTCGTAATAGCTTCCCCCCTGCAACCGCGACATGCTTGCGCACATCACCACGGTCTGTGCCCCGTGCTTCGGATGAAACAGTACCAGTGAAGCAAGTGCGGAACAGGCGCGGCTCAGGGTGACTCCGACCATTTCTTCCGGTATCGCGCTCCGGGTGATGTTGGTGAAGACCGACCCCGGGTGCACCGCCGTCGAAATCAGGTTGTAATCCTTCCCGAACCGTCTTTCGATCTCAAATGAAAAATGAATGAGCGCCAATTTCGACAACCCGTACGCATCCCAGGAATTGTAACCCTGGCTGTCATTGAAGAGGTCTTTGTTCTCCATCCTGTCGTGCAAGTGGGAAGAAACGGTGACCACCCGTGCATCTCCGCTTTCCAGACCGCTCTTCTTCAGGCAAGGCAGCAGCAGTTTCGTCAGGTGGAAGGTCCCGAGATAGTTGGTTCGCCAATGAACTTCAAGGCCGTCCCTGGTGGCGGCTGGCCTCCTGCGTGGCGTGAGGATGTTCTTGTGGGTGCCCGCGTTGTTAACGAGGACGTGCAGGCGTCCTTCATGCCTGCGTCGATACCAAGCTGCAAAACCACCGACGCTGTCGGCATCGCTCAGATCAAGCGGGTGGACCGTGATCTTGCTCTCGTCGGCGTTCATGCCCCGCAAGTCTTTCTTCAGGCAGCTCTCCGTGGATTCCACGTTCCTCAGGCTGGTGGCAACAACCTGCGCACCCCAGCCGGCAAGAATCCTTGCGGTCTCGTAACCGATGGATCGAGGAGAGGCTCCGGTGACGATGACCTTCCGTCCGGACAGGTCTACCCTTTCCGCCAGGGGCCTGGGGGTACAAAGGCGCCAAAGATGGCTGACGGCCTTGGCAAGGGTGCTGGGCATGTCTTTAGGGGGTTTGGAGGAATTCCCGCGATGCCGCCGCCAGCTTTTCACTGGCTTCCCATAGTCCGGCTCCGTTTCCCGGATCGGATGCGGCCGGGAGAACGGATTTCCGTTGCATCAGGTGGAGATACATTCCCGTGGTGTTGCCGGCTTCCTCGGCACAGCACAGGTAAATCGCCGGTCCCACGGCCTCTTCCGGAGGTTGCAGGAAGTGCTGCAAGAGCGGGTTGACCAGCGGTTTGAGCAGTGCCGGCGTGTCCCTGGCAATGTTTGAAGCCACACCTCCGGGGCACATCGCGTGCACTGCCACCTTGACTCTGTCGCCCGGGTTCAGGCGACGGGAGAGCTCGGTCGCGTACATGCACAACAGCAGCTTGCTGATGCCGTAGTATTTGAAGCTTTCCTTCCTGCGGTAGTCCGTGAATGCACCCAGACGATCGAAATCGACAGCGTGGGAGCAACGGTGAGCCTCGGACGCAACAAATACGATCCGCGGAGTCTCGCCGGGCCGGCTTGACGGACACATCACTCCGTCCCGCATCCATCGGTCGATCATGACGCGCGACGAAAGGAAATGCACGGCAAACATCATTTCGTATCCCTGCGCGGATTTTCTGGCCCTGGGAGCCATCAGTCCGGCATTCATCAGCGCAATGTCAATGCGAATCCGGCGTGAATCCAAGATATCGCAGAATCGATGCACCGATCCAAGATCCGCGAGGTCGACCTCCATCACTTCCACGGTCGCGGATCCCGACCGCCTCCTGACCTCTTCGCAGATTTCCCCATGTCCGGGCCGGCAGGCCAGAATCATGTTGCCGCCGCGCCGCGCAAGCTCAACGGCGGCGGCTTTGCCCAGCCCGCTGTTGGCGCCGGTCACCAGGCAGGTCCTGCCGTCGATCCGTACATCGTCCGGCACCGGGCTGACTTCGGCGTGCTTCGGCTGCCTGAGGTCCCGGATTGCAGCGACCAGCGCGCCGAAAGCCGTGCTGTCTCCGATGAGTCGGGGTTCTTTCTCCACGGCGTAGACTCCTTCAGCCGGAATTCTTGTATCAACGAGATCCGGTCTGTTCATTCGAACGGGATGGTGTACTTCTCACGATAGCCGGAGAAATTTTCTTCGATCATCTCCTCGCTTAGACCGAAATCGCTCAGACAATAGGAATGCCGGCCGAAACGGTTTTGCGGATTGGCCTCGATATAGTTCTCTGCCTTCTGCGCCGTCGTATCGTCAAAGTTGACCCCGACCCACCGATAGATTCTCCGAAGTTGGGCGATGGGGTCTTGCATCAAGTCATGGTATGAGACGTCCATGAATCGATCGGGGTCCGTCCCTGACCGGACCGCTTCAGTCAATTCAATCATCCTGAGCGCTTTCCTGCACCAGTGCCTTGCAATTTCCTTCGGATCTACGCGGTCGCTGAAAATGGCGCGGCCTTGCGCGACCATGCTGCAGAATGAAGGCAATGTTTTTCGCGGATCGCGGTGGGTCTGTATGATTCTCGCATCCGGAAAGGTCTTCAGAAAAACATCCAGGTATTCCATGTGGTGCGGGGTCTTCAGCACCCATAGGTTGCCCGGACGCTGCCAGCACAGAATCTTCAACACTTTGCGAAAATGTTGGTAAGCCCGTCCATGGTCCTGGGCCTCCAGCCAGCGAGAATACCCGGGAACATGCATGGTCGCTTCGGCTGCCTGACTCATAAAGCTCAGGTCAAGCAGCATGACATCCTCTTCCGGCTCGCTGTAGCTGATGGGATGGACAGCCATGAACCGCGGTGACAGGTAGGTAATGGCCCGTTGCGCCAGAATCGAGCGAAGCCTGCGGGCAATTTTTCCGCGCCCCTCCATACTGCCCGCCGGCACCGGCTCCAACAACTCCGCACCTGACAGGCCGCGGATGTCGGGATTGGAGTTCAACAGGCGGTGCAACAGCGTTGTTCCGGAACGTTGCAACCCCGTAACCAGGATGACCCTGCCAAGTTCGATGTCATGGATTTCCGGATGTGTCCTGAGCAGTTCCTGGATCCTCAAGCGATTGACAAGCGCACCGGTGAGTCGGAATTTCTGTATCAGCCTGCCCGTGGCGGTAAGACCGGCTTCGTGGTTGATTGACTTGACCAGCACTGCCAGGGCCTCGAAATGTCCCCCTTCACCGAAATCCGCAAGCCCCGTCTTTCGCCTGGCGCGCTCGACCATAACCTCGGCTTGCAGGTCACCCGACAGCCCGAGCTTCCTGCTCTCCCTGCCCAGGTAGTTGTAGAGCCTGATCGGGAATGGCCGATAGGGGTTTTCATAGTCCGTCGAGGTCACAATACCCCTTTCACCCGTAACGATGTCCTTGTTCTCAGCTAGCTTCTCAGACTGCTCAACTCGACCAGCCGTGTACTGGGTTGAGGGCTTTCATTGGCGCGCACCCATCGAAAACACATCGTCCCGCAAGTGTGGCCGGCGGTCTCGATCCAGTTGGGGAGGCCAGGGTCTTGATGGGCCACGATCAGCCGGATGGAACGGTCGTTTTCATAGAGAGCCAGATGCTTGTTGGTGTGAATCGTGTAGTGCCGATAGTCCAGAGATTCCATCCAGTAGTTGTTCAACTGGAAGTTCCAGTACTCGCATTCCGGGGGCGTGACTTCAATCAGGAGGGCCTCGTCCTCCCCAATCGCCCAATGGCTGTGGTAGTAGGTGATGTTGGGGTCGCCCCCGGCGGCCAGTGATACTTCCGGATCGAACATCGGCAACAGGTTGCTGTGTTTCTGAAAGTCGCGCGCCCATTTCGCAAACAGCAGCGGTGCGCCCGCCACCAGCGCTCCCGCCTTTGCCAATCCCTGGTCAAGCTGCCTCGGTGTCAGAGGGGAGGGACGGCGCTCATGCTCGGGACAGTTGATGCGTTCGATCCGCAGTTCCGCAGGAGTCTCGGTTTCCCGATCGAGGAAGGTTTGACGTACCACCAGGGTACCGGTCTCGGGTGTCATGGGAAGCCAGTTCCCGGGTTGAGGTCTCGAACTGAGCACGAGTTCGAACTTTCCGTCCGGATCCATTTCGATCTGGTCGGATTCGATGTGCCCGGTGGGAGGCAAACCACCGCCCTGACCGTAATTCCCGGACTGGGTGCCAAGGCTCAGGTAGGCGATGGTGTTGCGTCGTCCCAAGATCCTGTACTCGTAACTGCCGTTCAGAGCGGCCGTCTGGTAGAAATTGTCGGGATTGTCACTGCCCAGCTTGGTGACCTCGTCGACGACGCGGTGCAGCACCGGCGCCTTGGCGTCGGCGTGTTCCACGAACGCCATCAGGCCCGCGCGGGCGATACGGCTGAGGTATCGATAGCCTTCGGCCTGGTTGAACCGATCCTGCGGAGCGCCCGGGAACTGCAGTGCGGCTCCCGCCGCCTTGAGGGTATCGCAGAATTCGTTCCAGGACTCGCCTAGGACGACCCGCCGGGCGGCAGCGTCCTCTTCCGTTTGGCCCCTCAGCCACCGGATCAAGAGGGACATCCGTCGAAACAGACTCAGGAGCAATATGCCGAGCTTTCGCATGGTTCACCTCTTCAACCTGGGCTGGCCCAGTTGACTGTCGTGGGTGGATCGCTCTTGTCCCTTTGTGGCCAGAGCCTGGCACGCGTGCGATTGTGGGCACCGTTTCAGTCTTGCTATGGTAGCTTGGGGCAGGTGGTTTTCCAATTGCCCCGCTGCGGACCCACACGTCGATTCGGCGGGTCCGTAAGTGTTTAGGGTGGCAGTTGTTCTTTCGGCGGACTCTCTGGCCCTTTCAAGCGGGGCTTTCAGGTCAACCGGTTGCTCGAGTTGCTTGGCACATCCTGCAGGAACAGCTTGTTTTCAGTTCGCTCATAGGGAATCGGCATCCACATGGCCGCAACTCACTTGGACTCTCCGGTGTCGGACGACATCGCATTCCAGGCGGAAATGCTGAAAGGTGTCGCCCGCACCTTCGCGCTCACCATTGCTCAGTTGCCGCGCAACCTGAACGAGGCGGTGGGGAACGCTTATCTCCTGTGCCGGATTGCCGATACCATCGAAGACGATCGGGCGCTTTCCCTGGTGCAGAAACAGGCTTTCTCGGAACGATTTGTCGAGATCCTGGCCGGCCGGGATGACCCCGCTTCGTTTGCCGGCGAGCTCGCCCCCCTGTTGTCCTCGCCAGCCGACAGTTCCACGGGGAATCTGGTCGCCAACACCCCTCGGGTTATCCGCGTCACTCAGCGTCTCAACCTTGCACAGCGCAAGGCGATTCACCGTTGCGTTCGGATCATGTCGCGCGGCATGGTCGAGTTTCAACGCAACGCGAGCGCCGAGGGCCTACGGGACGTGGCGCAGTTGGACCGCTATTGCTATCACGTGGCCGGTGTGGTCGGCGAAACTCTGACGGCGCTGTTTTGCGAACACTCCGAAGCGATCGAAAAGCGGCGAGAGGATCTGATGCCGCTGTCGGTCTCCTTCGGTCAGGGGCTGCAGATGATCAACATCCTCAAGGACCTTTGGGAGGACCGCAGCCGCGGCGTATGCTGGCTGCCTCGGGACGTCTTCCGTGCGGCCGGAGTGGAACTCCGTTCCCTCTCTCCCGGAATGGCCGATCCGGGCTTCGTCCAGGGACTTCTCCAGCTCGTGGCGATGACGAGCGACCACCTCGCAAACGGGTTGCGGTTCATCGACAACCTCCCGACCCAAGAGGCCGGCATTCGCCGCTCCTGCGTGTGGCCACTGGCGATTGCGGTGCTGACCCTGCGACGCATATGCCGCAAGCCGAACTTCAGGAGCGGACGGGAGGTCACGGTCTCACGGCGTAGCGTGTGGGCGGCAGCCATCCTCACCAGTGTCCTGGTGCGTTCCAACCTGGCGTTGAAATTGCTCTTCAAGCTATTTACCTTCGGTCTGCCCAAATCGTCGCCGGCATGAGCGGGACCTCTTCAAAAGGACCGACCAGAACGCCGAACAGCCGACTCGTCGCCTACCCCAGCGTGGTTTGCCATTCAATCGGGGATTGAAACAGCCGCCCACCCGGTGACAAAATAGGTGGGTCCAGCCACGGGCATGACCGGGTGCGCCTTCAACCCGGCCGGAAACTCCAAGTCCTCGGAGTTGCACCCGGTAATCGATTGCCCGGATTTTTCCCGGCCGCGGGTATCCGAACCCAGAGCCCCAACCGGGGCCAGCCATGGCAATGAGGCCACTTTCCCTTCTGCTGCTTGCCGTCCTTCTTCCGGTGACCGGGTGCTACCGCTCGGGGGCTCCTCCCCAGCGGCAGCCCAGAGTGCAGGTTCCGGCAGTCTGGAACTCGGGGGAGGCAACGGAGAGAACGGTCGACGTCCATTGGTGGAAACAGTTCGGAGACCCCCAACTGGATGCCATGATCGAGGAGGTCCTGAGCAATAATCACCAGCTCCTTGCTGCCGCCGACCGGTTGGAGGCGGCCCTCAACCAGGCCCGAATCGCCGGCGCCGATCTGGTGCCGTCCATGGGGTTTGCCCTGAACAGCAGCCGCCAGCGGCAGAACTTCATCGGTTTGCCCCTTCCCGGATTTGCCGGTCGGGTGCCCCAAGCGACCTACACCCTCATGGGAGTCGGTCTCGACATCAGTTGGGAGGCGGACCTTTGGGGAAGAATCCGCAGCGGTCAGGTTCGGGCAGGCGCTCTGGCTTCTGCACAGTCGGCGGACCTTGCGGCAGCCAGGCATTCCCTGGCGGCCCAAACGGCGAAGGCCTGGTTTGCCTCCGCCGCAGCACAGCTTCAACTGGCCCTGGCTCGCGAGATGGTGGCCAGCTACAAGACAACCTCCCAGTGGGTTCAAAAGCGCTTTGAGGCGGGTTTCCAGACGGCATTGGAATTTCGCATGGCCCTGGCGGACTTGTCCGAGGCTGAATCTCTGGTTCATCTCCGTCGCGAGCAACTGGACCGCGGCATCCTGCAGATCGAACTTCTGGCCGGGCGCTATCCTGGTGGGGATTTGAAGGTTCGAGACACTCTACCCGCGGTTTCCTCCCAGGTTCCGGCCGGTCTTCCCTCCGAGCTCCTGACCCGCCGGCCCGATCTCATCGCGGCCCAGCGGCGCCTGCTGGCTTCCGATGCGGGCATTGTCCAGTCTCAGGCAGCTCTTCATCCTCGATTGAGTCTCACCACCGGCGGTGGAACGGCCACCGATTCGCTGCTGAGCCTGTTGAATGGGAACTACGCCGTCTGGAACCTGCTGGGCAACCTGGTTCAGCCCATCTTTCAGGGTGGGCGTCTCCGACGCCAGGTCGACATCGCCCGAAGCCGCTCAGAGGAGGCCCTGGAGATTTATACCGACTCTGTCCTGAAGGCCTTCGGCGAAGTGGAGACGGCTCTCTCGGTCGAAAGACTCTTGCGTGACCGGCTGCTTGAGCTGGAAGAATCGGCTGCCGAGGCCCGAGCGGCTCGGAAGCAGGCCCAGCTTCGCTATCGCCATGGTCAGGGCGGCGTGCTGACGGTGCTGGAGACCGAACGGCGCATCCTCAACATGAAGAGTCAGATCCTGTCCCTGCAGCATCTCCTGCTGGACAATCGGATCGATCTCCACCTGGCGTTGGGAGGTGGCTTCGACTCCAATGCCCCGGCGGGCTCGCCGGGAGCCCTCATCCCGGTGATGTTTGAGGGAGAGCAGGGCAAGTGACCAGGGTGCTGAAGGAGTTGCGGTCCGAGGCACTTATGGGCGTCACGGAGGCGGCAAGGCAGGTTCCGAACTCCGGACTGAGGAACGCCGCCGCGGGCGAGTCAGGCAGGGCATACCATTTCCGGCCTCGTCGATGAGAGTGCAGGTTAAGCCAACGCGAATGGATTTCACAAGCAGTCTCGAGTCTCCATGAGAGGGTGTGGACCATGAGATTTGCCGAAGAAATGCTTCTGTTGTTGCTCGACGAAAAGACAGGCTATTTCATCCCGATCCCGGAGTGGAAAATGTCCTGCGCACTGGCGGGGAGCGTCCTGATAGACCTCGCTCTGGAAGATCGCATCGACTCGGATCTGGAGACGCTTTCCCTGATTGATCCCAGGCCTACCGGCGATGACCTGCTGGACCCCGTGCTGAAGGAGATCCTGGAGGATAGGCAAGTGCGTTCTCCACAATACTGGGTCGAACGAGTCGCGCGGCGCTCGGAGGAGATTAGCACCAAGGCCATCGATCGCCTGGTCAATCTGGGAGTACTTACCGCTGATTCCGGAGGATACTGGGCTCTGTCCAGCAAAGTCGCCCGGTCGCGGCGATACCCGGTGATTGACGGCGAGACCGGGGAAGAGATTAAAAGCAGAATCATGAGAGTGCTGTTCAGCGACGAGATCCCCGATCCTCAAGACTTCGCCATCATTGGTCTCATGAGCAGTTGCGGAGGAATGCGAGCCCTGCTTGAGCCTGAGGAATATGAGCTCGCCGCGGAGAGAATCGAAATCCTCAGCAGATTGGACTTGATCGGACGGACCATCGGAGAGGCGGTACGCAGTTCCTATCGCCCCCCGGGAAGCATGCGCTCTGTGCAGCGCCGCCCCATTCCGGTCGTGGGGCTGTACGGTCTGCTTTCGTCGCGAACGTTTCGTTCGGGTAATGTGCCCAAGTTCATGTGCGAAAAAAGCAAGGAATTGGGACCGATTTTCCAGATCAGGTCGGGCATTCGTCGACAAGTGGTGCTGGCCAGCGCCGAAATGAACCGTTGGGTGGGCCGCAAGGGCAGACTTCACCTGCGCACTCGGGATTATCTCGAGGATTTTCAACAGGAGTGGGGAACGGCAAGATCCATCGCCAGCCTGGACGGGGCGGATCATTTTCGCATGCGCAAGGCGGTTCACGCGGGCAATTCCCCTGCGGTCGTCGAGGATCGGCTGGATGACGTGTTCGCCATGGGCAGAAACACGCTTGCCCAGTGGGGCGTTGGGAAGGTCGTACCTGGCGAGATGAGTTGCCAACAGCTCATAGGCGATCAGATCGCACAGCTCAGCGTGAGCATTACACCGTCCGACATACTTGATGACCTCCTCAAGTTCGAATACCGGGCGCTGCTGGTTCATGTAGCCGGTCTCCTTCCCCGCTTCACGCTGCGCACGCCGGCGATGAAGCGTTACAAAGCGCGGATCCTGGAGCTTTATGCCCAGATTCATGCATCGCATACACCGGCGCAACGCAAAGGCAAGCGGCGGGATCTGGTCGACGACCTCATGGAGTTGCATCAGTCCGACCCACAGTTCCTGCCGGAAACCGATCTGGGTTTTGCGTTCATCGCACCGATCATCGCTGGACACTATCTGGGGAGCGCGACGGCTTTCGCGATCTATGAGATGCTGACACACCCGGAGTTGCGCGAACGCCTCGTCTCCGAGGCCGACGCGCTCTTTGCAGGCGGCGATCCGGTTGCGGCCGATCTGAAGAAACCGGCAGCGATCGATGTGACGCACCGGTTCATCATGGAGGTGCTGCGGCTGCACCCGGTGGTGCCGGTGCACCTGCGTACCGCCATGAATACGTTCGAGGTCGACGGTATGGAGATTCCGGCCTACAGCAACGTTGTGATTGCCTTTTCCGCACCTCATTACGACGAGCAGTACTTCAAGGACCCCGACGCCTTCGATATCGAAAGGTACAAGGCGCCCCGAAACGAACACAGGCAGAGCGGAGCTTACGCCCCCTTTGGAGTCGGGACCCACGTGTGTGGAGGAGCGCTTTGGACCGAGCTACAATTGGCGGTCAATGTGCTATTGATCGCCCGCCACCTGGAGTTGGATATGGTTCCGGCAAATTACAAGCTGAAGGTGAGTCCATTGCCTAAACTCAGTCCCAACAAGAAGTTTAAATTTCGGGTGGTTCGGCATCGGCACCCCCTGGAAGCTGCGGAAACAGCCTAGAGGGAAGTTCTGAAGTCCCAAAGCCGGCCACTGTCATGAATAGAATGCAAGTCCGAGTTCGGCCTGATTCCCGTTGCTCTGATCCCTCCGGTTCTCAGTCCTCCCAATCTAACACCAGGTGTATCCGATGAATGGAACCGATCCCTACCTGGGGGAGCCAAGCGGTCCCATTGCCTACATGGCAAGCAACCCCGTTGCCGCCAATTTGTTGATGTTTGGCATATAGGCGGCCGTCTTGGTGGCGCTTGGCGCCCTGGAGCGGGAAGCCTGGCCGACGGTTGCCTTCAATACCATCGAAGTGTCAGTGGCCTATTCCGGCGCCGTGCCCGACGAAGTGGAGAAATCGATCATCGTCGAGATCGAGGAGCGGGTGGAGGCGCTGCAGGGTGTCAAGGCGGTGGCCCTGTTTCCCGAGATACGGCTCGCAATCTGGGTTGTGGCTGGGCTGATCACCCCGGGCATCGGGGCCTTGGCCGTGGTGCTGGTGCTTGACCTCGCGATCAACACCATCTCACTCTTCGCGTTCGTTCCGGCTATCGGCATCATCGTCGACGATGCCATCGTGGTGGCCGAATATATCCACTACGAGCGCAAGCGTGGCCTTCCGGGAGTGGCGGCGGCCATTCGGGGCACGCGGAGGATCAAGAATGCCCTGATTTTCGCGGTTCTTACTTTGGTGGCGGCGTTCACGCCCCTGCTCTTCATCCCCGGCGGGATCGGAGAAATATGGGCCGCATTGCCGATTATCATCATAGGCATGTTGCTCATCTCGCTGTCCGAGTCGCTGCTGAATCGACTTTATCGACTGGAGGATCCGGGAGGGCTCCGGTGCGAAGCAGGCGATCATCGATGGCGCCAAGTGGCGTTTCCGCCCCATCAATCCGACCTCGGTACCACGTTTCCGGGCTTCACGCCCCTCATTCTCGAACGGGCCATTCAGGCCCAGTTTCCGGTCCTCTTCGCGGCCTCGCTCGGGGTCGGCGTCATGATCAAGACCGCGATACCGATGCTGCTCATACGCGCACTTATGGCCATCTATCCGAGCGCCAACTCAGGCCGCGGGGCAGCGACGGCCAGCTGAACCCGCCGAGCCTCTCTTCAGCGAGCCGATGCTTGACCGCGGCCCGGCTGCATAAGACGCGTTGGTTCAATGGTTAGAGACAGGAGTGTTCAAGACTGGACCGGATTCCTGATTTGAGCGACGCGGAACTTCAACTTCTTGTTGGGGGAAGATGTCGGGAAGGGATTGA
>JAPPDF010000010.1 GCA_028875575.1 Acidobacteriota bacterium | reverse complement strand
GCTCTATCCTCCTCGATCGATACCCTATCAGCGTGTAAACCATGTTTGCGGTTTATGATGTAAAGGATGAATGCGGTCTGTACCTTCTGCGACTCCCCCTCAAGGGGGGAGTGATTCTTGAGGCCTGCAACAACGCTCTGGTATCACTCCCCCCTTGAGGGGGAGTCGGCGAGGCAAACGCGGCGTCCCTTCGACCGGGCCGCAGCCTGCAGCCGAGCCGGAGGGGGGCCAACGCGGCGCCCCGAAAGCTCCGCCCGCAGTCGAGCCGGTGGGGGGCCAGTCTCCCAGGTTCGTAACAGGCCTCTGTTTCACCCTCGAATGATCTGCCCTGCAGGCGGGGGCGGCACTTGCCTGAAACCAATCGAGGGGGTTATCCTACTCACCACAGTCATGAATTCCGAAGATCAGAATCAGAAACAGGCCCGCACCCTTTGGGAAGAGGGGGTCAAGCACCTGGTCAATGGCCGCTTTCTGACGGCGGTCGGACTCTTCAACCGAAGCGTTGCCGCCCATCCAACCGCCGAAGGCTACACCTACCGAGGTTGGGCCGTATCTTTTCTGGGCATGCTCGACCAGGCCATCCGTGATTGCCACCTGGCGATTGCGGTCGATCCCGAGTTCGGGAATCCCTACAACGACATCGGTGTCTACCTGATGCGCCAAGGGCAAATGGACGAGGCCATCGGCTGGCTGGAAAAAGCCAAGAAGGCCAAGCGGTACGATCCCAAGCACTTCCCCTACCTGAACCTGGGGCACATCTACCTCGCAAGGGGCGAGCAAATGAAAGCCCTGGACGAGTACATGCAGGCTCTGGAAATCGATCCCGAGAACGCGGTGGCTCTTAAAGCCATCGGTGAGATGGACCTGACCGTCCACTAGAGAGTCTGTTCCTCAGATCGACAGGCATACCAAGAAAGAATTCCACGAAGGGGCACGAAGGCATGATCAGCGTGGAAGAACCCGAGTCGAGATCCGTCCCGGCCTGCGAGACGGCGCCCGCCAGGGTGCGGCACAGCCGGCTGTTTCGCGTTCCCTTCGGCAACGGGGTTCGGGTCAACTTTCCGGTGATCTTCGCGCCCATGGCGGGATTGTCGCACCTGGCATTTCGCCAACTGGTTCGAACCTACCTTCCGTCCAATGCCGGAACACTTCTCTTTACGGAGATGTTATCCACGCGCATTCTGCCCGGGGAGGAGGTCGGCCGGACCCCCAAGACCCGGGTAGGCGCGGACGAACGGGACCTGATTCCGCAACTGCTGGGGAACGATGAGTGTTGGATCGCGCCTTCGCTCAGAAAGTTGATGACCCTCTCGCCGGCCGGAATCGATATCAACATGGGCTGTCCGGTCAGCAAAGTCCTCAAGCACAACTGGGGCGTGGCCCTGATGGGCGACATCCGGTACGCGGAAGAGGTGGTGCGCACCACCCGGGGGCTGACGTCCCTGCCGCTTTCGGTCAAGATGAGGACCGGCCTCAAGGACGATCCCGAGTACCTGGTAGACTTTGCCAGAATGCTGGAGCAGGCGGGAGCGGACTGGGTGACGCTCCATCCGCGCATTCAGTCTCAACACCGGCGCGGCCAGGCCAACTGGGAGTACATCGGCAGGGTGCGGGATGCGGTGCGAATCCCGGTCATCGGCAATGGGGATGTCCAGCAGGCCTCGGATATTGTGAAGATGCTGCAACAGACGGGTTGTGACGGAGTGATGGTGGCCCGCGCCGCTACCGCCAGGCCCTGGATTTTCTGGCAGGTGGCCGAGCAGTTGGGGTTTGCCCAGCCCAGGGGAAGGGAGGGGCAGCGGGCTCCCCGGACCGCAGAGGAGGAAGGCCGGGAATACCAGCGGGCACTATCGTTTTTCTGCGACCGGCTGGAAGCCGGGTTTACTCCGGCCGAGCAATTGCCACGCCTGCGGCTCTTTCTGGCTTGGGGACACAAGTGGGTTTTTTTCGGGCACTACCTTTCCACCCAGGTGAACCGCTGCCGCGATCTGAAGGCGGCGCGGCGCGTGATCGAAGATTTTTTCGACACGCCCAAGACCATGAAAGGACGCACTCGACTTCAGTGACCCTTCGGCAACGGGTTCTCAGGCCAAGTCCTGCCCGCTCCCTGGTGGGCGGATCATACGTGGGAGAAACAGGGGCCTCTTACGAACCTCGGAGACCGGGCCCCCAGCGGCTCGACTGTGAGCTGAATCTCGTAGGTGGCGATCTCGCCGATTCCGTCCCCCCCACCGGTTCGACTGCGGGCGGAGCCCTAGTCTCACCGACTCCTCCTCAAGGGGGGAGTGATTCTTGAGGCCAGCACAAGGCTTCCAGTAGAACTCTATCACTCCCCCCTTGAGGGGGAGTCGCAGAAGCCGAGCCGGATGGCGAAGGCTGATGCGGAGGGGGGCAATCGCGGCGCCGCAAAGCAGCGCCGAATGGCGAAGGCTGATGCGGTGGGAGGCAAAGCTCGGCTCCGGACAGTGCGACAGGGCGGCTGATACAGGGCAAAGACAGTAGTATTTCAGGCACGACCATGTTAAGGGAGATACGGACGGCCGCGGAACTGCTGAATTTGCGCAAGGTCGGGGTAAGGGTCGGCGATTGTCCCTTGTGCGGTCGGACGGGTTTCATCAAGCTGGACGACTACGAAATGGCCGTTCGCTGCCTCAGGTGTCGCTCCAGCGCGGCCACCCTCTCTTTTGTGAGCGTGCTGAAGGGCGTCCTCCCCGACCTGTCGCGCCGCCATGTGTACGAGTTGTCCTCCAGAGGCCCACTGGTGGGCTATCTTCGCCGGCATGCCGGCAAGCTGACGCTTTCCGAGTATTTCGATGACGTGGCGCCCGGACAATACAAGGCAGGGGTTCAATGTCAGGATGTGCAGCAACTGACCTACCCTGACGGCTGCTTCGACGTCTGCACCTCGACCGAGGTCTTCGAGCACGTTCCCGATGATCTGCAGGGCTTTAGAGAGCTGCTCCGTGTGCTCAGGCCGGGTGGGGTGCTGCTGTTCACCGTTCCGATGGCAGGCGCCCAGACAACCGTTGAGAGAGCCCGGCTGGTGAACGGCAGGCTGGAGCACCTTCTGCCTCCGGAGTATCATGGGGACCGCCTTCGAGGTTCAGGGGCCGTTCTCTGCTATCGCAACTACGGAACGGATATTCTGGATCGGCTGGGCGCGGCTGGCTTCAGTTGGCGCCGCCTGGTCCGGGGTGAGGACGTGACAGGTTGGGGCTTTGACCGGCAGGTCGTGGTGGCTCGCAAGTAAGCGTCCGGGGCAAGCGACTGGCCGCAATTTCCTTCTTTAATCTCAAGGGGTCGCCTGAGTGCCCGTTTCCGCCGGCGTGCAATGGTGCAGGAGCCATCTGGATCCCATCGTTTTTGGATTGACGACCCTGGCGGTCGTCTTTCCGGTGATCAGCATTGCGGTATCTCAGATATTCCTTGGATTGGCGATTCTGGGTTTTTTGCTTGACTGCCTCCTGAATCGGCGGACGATCCTTCGTTTCCCTCCCATCAAGCTGCCTCTGCTGCTCTTTGTCGGGACAACCCTGATCTCCTGGCTGGTCTCGCCTGAGCCGGGAATCGGCTTGCCTCCCATCTACAAGTTCTGGTTGTTTGCCATCATTCTGCTGGTGGCCAACTATTTCTCCAAGAGAAGGGTGGGTCTGGCCTGTCAGGCGCTTTTTGCAGCCGGACTGGTGGCGGCCGGTTTTGCCCTGGTCCAATACGTGGTTCCTTCCCTGGGGAGTGTGGATGGGCGCTTGACCGGCTTCATGGGCCATTGGATGACATTAAGCGGTGGACTGATGCTGGTGTTCCTGGCCATGCTGGCTCATCTGCTCTTCTCCGCCCCCGAGCGCCGGACGCTCTGGATGTTGGCCGTCTGCTTCCTGGGCGTGGCGCTGCTTCTGACGCTGACCCGGAGCGTCTGGATCGCCAGTCTCGCCTGCCTGTTGGTGGCCGCCTGGTTGAGGTTCCCCACCCTGAAGACGGTGCTCGTCAGCGGGGCCGGCATCCTGATATTGGCGGTGTGCCTGCCCGATTCCATTCAGCAGCGGCTGGCCAGCATCTGGGATCCGCATCACCCCTCCAACGCCGCCCGCCTGGAAATCTGGAGGACGGGAGTGCAGATGGTAGGGTCGAACCCCTGGGTGGGAGTGGGTCCCCAGCGAGTCTCCGAAGTCTTCTTTGACTACCACCCCGACGAGGGGGCCCGTCAACGAGGGGGTTTTTTCTGGATCCATATGCACAACAACCTGCTTCAGTTCGCGGCCGAGCGGGGCATTCCCTGCGCCATTGCCTGGCTTTGGCTCATCCTCAGCATGGGGAGACACCACTGGCTGGGTTTCAGGCGGGCCAGGCTCCCCTCCCTGGAAAAATCCGTCCATGCCGGGGGATTTCTCAGCCTGCTGGCGCTCTTTCTGGCCGGGCTGTTCGAGTTCAATTTCGGAGACTCCGAAGTGTTGATGGTCTTTCTGTTCCTGGTTTCGGCGCCCTATGCCCTGGGTCCGACCGCCGGGAGCGCACCACGAGATCCCGAACCGGCCGGTGCCGCCTGAGAATCGTCGGGGGAGTAAAAGGAGAAATCCACGAAGCGGCACGAAGGACCACGAAGGGACACGAAGCGCAACGGATTGCGGAAGGGTTATGGCGCCGCCTGTCGGCCAGGGAGGTCCGTTTCTCGTAGTTGTTCATTGGAGTGAGTGCTGCTGTACAATACGGGCGGGACTGTTGAAGACAAGCCGTTTATTTGCTCAATGAGCAGGTAGCGGCAGGCCTCCCCTCTTGTGGGTCGGGAATGAACGACGGGAGCAGCCATGGCTGAGATCACCATGCCGAAACTCAGTGACACCATGGAAGACGGTGTGGTGGTGCGCTGGCTCAAGAGAGTAGGAGAGGCGGTGGCGAAGGGAGAGTTGGTGGCGGAAATCGAGACCGACAAGGCCACCATGGAGATGGAATCCCTGGAGGACGGCGTGCTGTCGAAAATCCATGTTGAGGAAGGCCAAAGAGTTTCCGTCGGCGAACCCATGGCTGCGATCGAAGCAGGCGGCCACCCGTCACAATCCCCCGTCTTGGCCGCGGAAGTTGCGTCTCCTGAAATAGCCGTGGGGACTTCCGGCAGAGCGACTCCCTCGGAGAGAGTGAAGGCCTCGCCCCGGGCACGAAAAGCCGCCGGGGAAATGAATCTGGACCTGGCCGGCGTGACGGGTTCCGGGCCTTCAGGACGCATACTCTATCGAGATGTCGTGGCTGCAAGCGGCGCCGGGGCTTCTTCGGGCCAGCCCTCCGCGGCCGTGAGCCAGCCGGTTCCCCTGAGCTCCATGCGGCAGCTCATCGCTGAACGCATGGTGGAAAGCAAGACCCGCATCCCCCATTTCTACCTGCAGGTCGAGATCGATGCCGAACCGTTGCTGGAGTTTCAGGGGCAGGTCAACTCCGCCTTGGACGAGTGGGGGGGAAGCAAGCTGAGCGTCAATGACCTGGTGTTGAAGGCGACGGCCATGGCCCTGACCCGGGTGCCGCAACTCAATGCTTCCTTCACGGGCGAGGGCATTCTTCGCCATGGTCATGTGAACCTGGAGTTTGCGGTCAGCCTGCAAGAGGGGCTATTGACACCGGTAATCCGAAACGCCGATTCCAAGAATCTGCGCCAGATCAGTCTGGAGGCCGGGGATCTGATTGAACGGGCTCGCACTCAGCGGTTGAACCCGGATGAATATCGCGGCGGCACCTTTACCGTTTCGAACCTGGGCGCCAGGGGCATCGACAGTTTTCAAGCCATCATCGACCCTCCTCAGGCAGCTATTCTTGGAGTGGGCGCCATCGTCAGAAAGCCTGTGGTCGACAAGGACGATCGTATTCGTCCAGGCCATCGAATCAACCTGACTCTGAGTTGTGACCACCGGGTCGTCGATGGGGCCGTGGCCGCCGAGTTCATGGGACAGATGCGGAGGCTGCTCCAGCAACCGGCCTTGCTGCTGCTATAGGCCACGGCCGGTTGCAGTCGGTCCCAACCAAAGCCCGCCGAATGCCTTCCGTGAACCGAACCCATCCATCCATTCATCGATCTCGAGAGGCCCACGATGTCTGAGCGCTACGACCTGGTGGTGATTGGAGGCGGCCCCGCGGGGTACATGGGCGCCATTCGGGCGGCGCAGTTGGGCAGGAAAGTGGCTTGCATCGAGATGGATCGGGCTGGAGGAACCTGCCTGAACTGGGGCTGCATCCCCAGCAAGTCGTTGCTGCGCAACGCCGAACTCTATCGGCTTCTGAAAGATCGCGCCGGAGATTTTGGTCTGAGATTCGAGGGATTGTCCTTTGAGTGGTCCAGGATCATGGGAAGAAGCCGAAAAGTAGCCGACCAGCTCGCCGGAGGCATCGCCTACCTGTTTCGAAAAAACCGGGTCGATTACCTGGCGGGCAAGGCGGAGCTGACCGAGCCGGGTCTGGTCACGGCGGAACTTTCCGACGGCGCCACGCGTTCACTGGTTGCCGATCGAATCCTGGTAAGCACCGGGGTCCGGCCCCGTCCGCTGCCGGGTCTGCCCTTCGATGGTAAGAGGGTCATCGGTAGCAAGGAGGCCCTGGTGTTGAACGCGCCTCCGGCATCCATGGTGATCGTTGGGGCCGGCGCCATCGGGGTGGAGTTCGCCTACTTCTACAACGCCTTCGGCACCCGGGTCACCTTGCTGGAGATGATGCCGAACCTGCTTCCGGTTGAAGACGAGGAAGTGTCCCAAGCCCTGGCCCGGTCCTTCAGCCGGCAGGGCATCGAGGTGCACACCTCAGCCCGGGTGGAAGAGGGGGTGGCGACTCAGTACGGCGTTCAGGTGAACTTCGGTGGTGGAACTACCGGCAGAGTGGAGGCTGAGGTGGTACTGGTGGCCGTAGGGGTGGATGCGCTCCTGCCACCCGGGCTGGAACTCGAAACCGATCGGGGCTTTATCAAGGTGGATGGCGACTATAGGACCTCGGTCGAGGGCGTCTATGCCGCCGGGGATGTGATTGGGCCGCCCTGGCTGGCTCATGTGGCCAGCTACCAGGCAGTTCAGGCCGTCGAGGGCCTTTTCGGGAACGGGAAGCCCAGGCCGCTCCCCCACTATCCCAGTTGCACCTACTGCAATCCTCAAGTCGCCAGCGTCGGGCTCACCGAACGGGCGGCCAGAGAGTTGGGCGAGCCCTGCCGCGTCGGCCGTTTCCCCTTCAGAGCCAACGGCAAGGCCCTGGCGGTTGGAGAGAGCGAGGGATTTGTGAAGCTGATTTTTGGCGAAGCCGACGGGGAATTGCTGGGTGCTCACCTGATTGGTTCCGAGGCTACCGAGTTGATCGGAGAGCTTGGGTTGGCCATGACGCTGGGAGCCACCTTCGAAGACATCGAGGCCACCATTCAGGCCCATCCCACGCTGGGTGAAGCCGTTCACGAAGCCGGTGCCGCCGCCTTCGGCCGGGCGATCCACCTCTGACCGCCAGCCGGCAGCTTCAACGAGGTTTCCGTCCTTGAGCCATCCTGTTCCGGATTATTATCGATCTCTGGGCGATACCGGTATTCGCTGTCATCCCCTGGGATTCGGCTGCTATCGCATCGCCGAGGGCGTCGGGGAGCACGAAGACTCGCTTCGGGAGTACCTGGAACGGGAAGGGAACCTGATCGACACCAGCGCCAACTACACCGACGGCCGGTCGGAATCGCTGGTGGGCAAGGTCCTTTCCGAAGATGGCGCTTCCGGGGGAGTGGTTGTCACCAAGGCCGGGTACATTCAGGGGCAGAACATGACCCTGGCCCAACAGAATTCCTTCCCGGAGGTGGTGGAGTACGGCGAGGGTATCTGGCACTGTATCCACCCCCGGTTTCTGGAGACGCAGCTCAGTGCCTCCTGCCGGCGTCTGAAGCGGGATCGGGTGGATGTGTTTCTGCTGCACAACCCGGAATACTTTCTCAGCCACCGGGCCCACCACCACTCCCCGACCCCTCAGGACCACCAGGAATTTTACCGGCGCATCGGACAGGCCTTCCGTTTCCTGGAGGACCAGGCAAAGGAGGGTCGCATCGGCTGGTACGGCATCAGCTCCAACAATTACGGTTTGTCCCCTTCGGATCCAACCATGACCAGCATCCAGCGGTGTCTCCACCAGGCGGAAGGGATCTCACCCGACCATCGCTTCCGAGTGGTCCAGTTGCCGCTCAACCTCTACGAGAGCGGCGGTGCCCTGGAGCGCAACAACGACGGTCTGAGCGCCCTTGAATTCTGCCGGCGGGAAGGACTGGGGGTGCTCATCAATCGCCCCCTCAATGCCTTCTCCGACAATCGGATGTTTCGGCTGGCCGATTTTTCCGGTCATGGTCCGGGGACCGGAGGCCCAAGGGATCTGGAGCTGCTGGTTGCGCCGCTGCGCCAGTTGGAGCGGTCGTTGGCTGACCGGCTGAAAGTCCCCTTGCTCGGCGGCCCCGACTACGGGTTGTCCGGGATGCTGCTCCAGATAGCTCCCCAGGTGCGTGCTGCCGCCGATTGGGACTGGGTGGTGGAGAGGCATCTGGCCCCACCCCTGCAACAGTGGGTCCAGGATTGCCGAAAAGTTTGCCAAGGCGATTCCTTTTGGGAAGAATGGCAGGAACGCTACTTTCAGACCATCCGAACCGTTCTGGAAAAACTGGAGCGTTACTCGCTGTCGCGGCAGCAAAGGGAGTCCGACCGGATTCGGAGCCTGCTGCAGGAGTGCGGATATTCGAGGCCCCAGGCGTCGCTGAGTCAAATCGCCATGAGCCTGCTCTTGAATCTCGAAGGGGTCTCCTGCGTCCTCAATGGAATGCGACGGGTGGCCTACGTGCGGGATGCCATGGGAACTCCCGGACTGCCTCCGGTGGACGCTCTCTCGATTCTGCAGGAGTTCTCGCGGAAGCGGTCGGCGAACTAGTGTTCTGTTACAGGACACTAGGGGCGGCGCACCCTCGGTAAAGGGGCGAAACTGTGAGTTGTCGCGTTCAATCCTCTACCGCTTTCGTTCTGCGGGGATTGTTTGCCCTCCTGGCACAACGCGGCACCAGGTCGAGCCTGGCGACACCTTCGGCGGTGCTTCTGCTCCTGACGGCTGGCGGGTTCTGCCAGAATCCGCCAGCGGCCCGATCTCCCTCCATTGAGCCCGATCCGATCGTGGTTACGGTCTCGGCCGAGGCCATTCCCCTCTCGGCGAGTTCGGCTTCGGTGACCATCCTCACCAGGGAGTTCGTGGAAAACAGCCGAGCCGAAAGCATGGCCGACCTGCTGCGCCAGGTCCCGTTTCTCTACTTGTCACAGACCGGGGGCCGGGGCGGGTTGACGACCGTATCCCTGCGGGGGGGCGAGGCCAACTTCACCCTGGTCATGATCGACGGGGTTCCGGTGAACGATACCACCAACCTCCTTGGGGGCGCGGTGGACTTCTCCACCTTGAGCACGGACAACGTGGAGCAGGTCGAAATCGTTCGCGGACCCATGTCTTCCCTATACGGGTCGGAAGGGATCGGCGGGGTTATCAATATTCTCACCCGAGGCGGAGGGGATGAGCCCCATTTCTCCGTAGAGGGGGCGCTGGGCAACTTCGGTTCCGGCCGAGCCGGATTTCAGTCCGGAGGCAAGTTGGGTGGAATCGACTGGTCCCTGTCGGGATCCTACTTTGACATCGACGAGCAGGTCGAAAACGATGACTTCTCGGTGGGGACGGTCTCATTCAAATCGGCCGTCCCCATGGGAGAGGGCAGGGCTTTTCAGTTCACCACTCGCTACCAGGACAGCCGCTCCCGTGGGTTTCCGGAAAACGGCGGCGGCCCTGGATTCTCCATTCTGCGCGACCCCAAGGTTGCCGATGCCGAGCAACTGACTCTGAGAATGGAGTACCAGCAGCAGGTTTCTCCTGACTGGCTCTACGGCTTCGACTTCGACCTGTTCTCCCGCCAACAGGACGATACGGCTCCAGCAGTCCTGGACGGGTTTCCTCCATCCCCTCGTTCCCTCCCCCCGCTGAGCAGCCAGACCGGTTTCCACCGGCTGCGGGCGGGTTTCAGCAGCCAACTGAACCTGGCGCCGGAACTGTCGCTGAACCTGGGAGCCCGGGTCAGAAACGAAGACGGGTCCAACGACACTCTGATTGCCGGTTTCATACCCAGCGTCTTCGACCTGGAGCGCCAAACCCTGGCCGGCAACGGAGAAATCCTCTATCGGGCCGGTCGGCTCACCCTGAGCTTCGGCGGCCGGGTGGACGGTGCCGAAGGCTTCGACGTCGTGTTCTCTCCCAGAGCGGGCGCGGTGGTTTCCCTGGGAGAGCGGACCCGCTTGAAGACCAGTTGGGGAGACGGGTTCAAGCTGCCCTCCTTCTACGCCCTTGGGGAACCCAATATCGGCAATCCCGAGCTTCAGCCGGAGAGGAGTCGCGGTTTGGACCTCGGCTTCGAGCACACGCTGGAGCAGTCTCGGTTGCATCTGTCCGGAGCCCTCTTCTACAACTCGTTCAGAGAGCTGGTCGACTTCAGTCCCCAGTTGTTTCAGCTCGTCAACCGAAGCCGGGCCACCACCCGGGGAGTGGAATTCGGAGCCGCCCTGCCACTGAATGGAAAGGGACGTTTGGGGGGCCATCTGCAGTTTCTGGATTGGGAACTGCAAGGAACCACCGAACCTCTCAGGGACCGCCCCCGCTGGAGGGGAGGGTCCTATGTGGACTGGGAACTCCATCCACGGGCCCGCTTGCGATGGGAAATTCTCTGGGTGGGCGAGCGCTTCGATTTCCAGCTTCCGGTCCCGCAAATGGAGACCGTGGGCGGGTATTCGACCTCCAACGTGGTTTTCGGTTATCGGCTCCCCCATGGGTTGGAGGCTTTCGGGCGGATCGACAACGTCTTCGACAGCAGCTACCACGAGTTTATAGGATTCCCGCATCCGGGCATTTACGCCCGCGCCGGACTTCGCGTCCGGTTGCTCGGTCGCTGATTTTCATCGTGGCGCGTACGGCAGGGTACTACCTGACCCATTACCCGGCGCATTGGGGTAGATTATGGAAGTTTTCTTCGGTTTGATCGGAATCGCTGCCGCCTTGCTTCTGGGCGCCCTGGCGGCATTTCTTGTCTTCAGGGACAAGGAAAGCCGACTCATGGAGAAGATTTCCGATATCAAGAGTGAAAACAGTCAGCTCCGGACACAGTTGGAAGGGGAACGCCGTCTTGCCGGAGATAAGCTGGCGTTGCTGCAGGAGGCCAGTCAGGGTCTGCGCGACGCCTTCAAGGCCCTCTCTTCGGACGCGCTCAAGAGCAACAACCAGGCCTTTCTGGAACTGGCCAAGACAACCCTGGAGAAGTTTCAGTCGGAAGCCAAGGGAGACCTGGGGCAGCGCCAGAAGGAAGTGGAGAACCTGGTTGCTCCCATCAAGGAAAGTCTGGACCGCTACGACCGGCAAATTCAGGCCATTGAACAATCCCGACGCGAGGCCTACGGGAGCATTACCGAGCAGGTGAAGTCGCTGCTGCAGTCTCAACAGCAGCTGAAGCAGGAGACGGGCAACCTGGTGCGGGCCCTGCGCACCCCCCACGTACGGGGGCGTTGGGGAGAGTTGACGCTGCGCCGGGTGGTGGAGTTGGCGGGGATGATCGAGCACTGCGACTTCGTGGAGCAGGAGAGCCTCAACACCGAGTCGGGACGCCTGCGCCCCGACATGATTATCAAGCTGCCCGGCGGCAAGCATTTCGTGATCGACTCCAAGGTTCCATTGCTGTCCTACCTGGACGCCCTGGAGGCAACCGACGATCAGCAGCGCCAGGCTCACCTCCAGAACCATGCCCGCCAGGTGCGGGTCCATCTACAGAACCTGAGCAGCAAGGCCTATTGGGACCAGTTGGAGACCACGCCCGATTTCGTCATCCTGTTCATTCCCTCGGAATCCTTCTACAGCGCCGCCATAGAGCAGGATCCCCAGCTCTTCGAGGAAGGGGTCAATCAAAGGGTGATCCTGTCCACGCCGGCCACCCTGATTGCTCTGCTGCGCGCCGTGGCCTACGGCTGGCGGCAGGAGCGGGTCACCGCCAACGCCCGGGAGATCAGTGAACTCGGCAAGTCGCTCTACGACAGGCTGGCGGTCCTGGTCAGGCACCTGGAGGAGATGGGGCGTCATTTGGGGAAGAGCGTGGAAGCCTACAACCGGGCAATGGGCTCGGTGGAGTCCCGGGTTCTGGTCGCGGCACGCAGGTTCAAGGAACTGGGAGCCACCGCCCAGGAAGAGATTCCCGAGCTGTCCCAGGTCGAGCAAATGCCCCGCTCGAAGCTATCCTCGGGGAGGCCGGCCCTGATTGGCAAGGAAGAGGAGTGAACGAGCCAGGAAATCGTTCTATTGATAGAGGGTCCTGGCGGTCCAGGAATCGGGTAGCACAATGGTGTGTTCCCGATCAGGACCTGTCGAAATGAAGGAGCATTCCGTCCGGGTGATATCCGACAGTATCTTGAGATAGTCTTTTGCCTTCACCGGCAGCCCGTCGTAGTCCTGCATGCCTGCCGTCGGACTTTGCCAGCCGGGCACTGACTTGTAGATCGGTTTGACGGTTTCCAGGACCTTGATCTCCGGCGGGAATTCCTTGAGTTGGCAGCCCCGGTACTCATATCCCGTACAGACCAGAATCTGTTCGAATTCGTCCAGGACGTCCAGCTTGGTGATGACGATGGCCTGCAGGTTGTTGAGGACGGCCGAATAGGAAGTGGCCACGCCATCGAACCATCCGCATCGGCGGGGCCGGCCTGTAGAGGCTCCATATTCGGCTCCACGTCTTCGGATTTCGTCTCCAATGGTACCGTTGGCTTCGGTGGGGAAGGGCCCCCCGCCGACTCGGGTGGTGTAGGCCTTGGCAATGCCGATAACCCCAGTGATCCAGGAGGGGGCTACTCCGGATCCCACGCAAGCCGCTCCGGCTGTGGCATTCGAGGAGGTGACGTAAGGGTAGGTCCCGTGGTCGACGTCCAGCAGGGTTCCCTGAGCGCCTTCGAACAACACGCGTTTGCCTTGTCGGATCTGATCGTTCAGAAAAAAGGCGGTATCCACCACGAATTCCTTCAGCCGTCGTCCATATTGCAGGTACTCCTTGTAGATCTGGCGGGCATCCAGGGGTGGGCCCCCATACAGGGATTGAATCAGGCAGTTCTTTTCCCGGGTAAGCTCGAATAGCGTCTCCCTCAGATTCTCCGCGTCGAAGAGATCGACCACTCGCAGGCCGCGCCGGCCTGTCTTGTCCTCGTAGGCGGGTCCGATCCCCCGGGAGGTGGTCCCGATCTTCTTGGCGCCTCGTGCCTCCTCGGCAGCTTTCTCAACGGCGCGGTGATAGGGCAGGATCAAGTGGGCGCGGTTGCTGATGAAGAGGTTCCCCCGGACCTGGATCCCGGCTTCCTCCAGCATGTCGAGCTCTTCAAAAAAGGCCTTGGGATCGAGGACGACTCCCGGGCCGATAACGCACAAGCGGCCTCCGTGAAGAATGCCCGAGGGAATCAGGTGCAGGATGAACTGCTTGCCGTCGATGGTCACCGTGTGACCGGCATTGTGTCCCCCCTGGTAGCGGGCAACGATGTCGAATTTTTCGGCCAGCAGGTCGACAATCTTCCCCTTGCCTTCGTCCCCCCATTGTGCGCCGATGATGACGATGTTGGCCATTGCCTCTGTCCGTTTGGATAGCGGCTCCCGGCGAACTCCCCAACAGCCGCTTCAGGATTTGTTCAGCTCCATTCGGTGGGTGAGCCGGCGGTCAGGAACCACCACACCGCTCCAGCCAGTCCACCCTCGCCGTCATTCCGCGCCCTGGTTCGTTTCGGCGATCAGGGAGCGATAGAGTTCCAGGTAGCTGCGCGAGGCAACCTCCCAGGAAAAATCCAGTCCCATGCAGTTGCCTACCAGGTGCCTCCAACGTTGCGGCGAACGATAGACGCGCAAGGCCCGACGCATCGCCTGCAGCAACGCTTCCGAATCGTAGTTGCTGAACTTGAATCCGTTGCCGCCGCCGTCTTCCCGGTATTCCTCGATGGTGTCGTCCAGACCACCGGTGGCTCTCACCACAGGAACGGTGCCGTACTTCAGCGAGTAGATCTGATTCAGCCCGCAGGGTTCGTAGCGGGAAGGCATGAGAAAGAGATCGGCTCCCGCCTCCACCTTATGGGCCAAACCGTCATGATACATAATTTTGACCGAGACATAGTCGGGGAATTTTTGCTGGAGACCGCGAAAGAAGCGGGCGTACCTCTCCTCGCCCGTGCCCAGGACCACCAGGGAAAAGCCTTCAGCGATAAATTTCGGGGCGGCATGGGGAAGAAGGTCGAATCCCTTCTGACCGGTCAGGCGGGAGACGATGCCGACCAGCGGACGACGGCCATTGCGGGGCAGGCCGTAGGTCTCCAGCAGATCCCGTTTGCAGTCCTGTTTGCCTTCCGGGGAATGAGCCGAATAGTTGGCGGCCAGATTGGGATCGGTTTTGGGGTCCCATTGATCGTAGTCGGCGCCGTTCAGGATTCCGGTCAGTTCCCCGGCTCTTGTTCTCAGCACACCCTCCAGCCCCGAACCGTATTCCGGGGTGAGAACCTCCCGACTGTACTTCCTGCTGACCGTGTTGATCCTGTCGGCAAAGACCAGTCCCGCTTTCAGGAAATTGAGCTTTCCCGACAGCTCGAGTTGGCCGGAGTTCAACCGATGGGTGGAGAGGGAGATCTTCTTCAGCGTCGACCTGGGGAACTTCCCCTGATAGGCCAGGTTGTGGATGGTCAGAAGCGTCCGGGTGCAACGGAAAAAGGGATCGGAAGCATAAATCGTTTTCAGATAAGCCGGGATGAGGGCCGTGTGCCAGTCGTGGCAATGAATGACGTCGGGTGCGAAAGCCGAGCGCTTGGCAAGCTCCAGAGCTGCCAGGGAGAGCAGCGCAAAGCGTTCGGCGTTGTCCGGATGGTCTCGCCGGCCCGCCTGATACAATCCGTCGCGATCATAGTAAGGGGGATAGTCGATGAAGAAAAACCTGACCTGACGGCGGGTGGTTTCAAAGACAGGACAGAACCTCAGTCGGTCTCCCAGCGGAACCGTGAGGCTGGCGATGCGCCGACGCCCGGCTTCGATCCCGCGATACCGGGGCAGAACCACCGAGACATCCTGACCGAGCCGGCGGAGGGTCTTGGGCAGGGCGCCCAGAACATCTCCCAATCCGCCGGTCTTGGCCCACGGCACCACCTCGGAAGCGACGAACAGAATGCGCATGCCGCCCTTTCTTGATCCATCCGACTCCAGCGGGTTAAGCTCATCCAGGCCAAACGGCTGCGAGCCTTTCGCCTGGCCGCCTGACCGGTGGGCCGGACAGGCAGGAGCCGGATAACGCAAACAGCTCAGATTACAAATTCTCGACCGTCGATGCAACAGCAACCCGCGCGGGCCAACAAGAGGCTGGGGCAGCACTTCCTGAAACACCCCTCGCTGGCCAGGAAGATCGTGGCCGGCCTGGACCTGGAAGAGGGCGACACGGTCGTGGAGATCGGGTGCGGTACCGGCGCCTTGACCGGGAATCTGGTTGGCCAGGGCTGCCGTTATGTCGGGGTAGAGGTGGATGCCCTTCTGTGGTCGCGATTGCGGCAGCGATTCCGCGGTCCCGGGATCGAGTTCCTCAATCGCGACATCCTTGCCCTGGACCTGGGCGAGATTCGCAAGCGCCACCCCAGCAACGGCTTCAGGGTGGTGGGCAACCTCCCTTACGCCATTTCGTCCCCGATTCTGCAACATCTCGCCCGTCACTCCGATGTCATCGACCTGGCAGTGGTCATGTTGCAAGCCGAGGTAGCCGATCGCCTGGCGGCCGGACCCGGGGGCCGGGACTATGGAGTGCTGTCACTGATCGTCCAGTACCATTTCCGTCCCCAGCGGCTTTTTGACGTTCCACCGCAGGCTTTCAAGCCCAAACCCAAAGTGGATTCCAGGGTGGTTCGCCTGGTTCCCCGCCACCACCGCCCCTTGGGCCAAGCGGAGGAGAGCCTTTTCTTCGGATTCGTCAAGCAGGCATTCTCCCAGAGGCGAAAGACGCTCAGGAATTGCCTCGGTAAGGTCCAACCGGACGCCTGGGAACGGCTGGACCAAACATTGCGAAAACTCGGCTATCCCGGAACGGTTCGCGCGGAGGAGGTCTCCCTGACCCACTTCCTGCAGCTTTTTGGCTCGTTCCGGGAGACCAGTCGGCCCCTGGATCTTCGGTGAGCCGTCTCTCCGCATGGAACGAGTACGATTGACCAGCCCGAAACAGCGCCGGTCGATTGAGCGACTGGGTTTCGAGCCTCCGGTTCAGGCGCGATAATGCCTTGCCTTGCAAGCGGCGGCTTGAGTATGGTAGGTCCTATCTGTCCATGAATTCGGGGATGACAGGATTTCTGATATTCTTTGCGGTGCAGGTTACGGGTAGCGGACCGCGTTGTTCCGCCTCCCTATTAGGGGATGCCATCCCTCCCGGGGGCAGGTCCTGACCGACCCGTTTTTGACTACTCTGCACAAGAGTGAGGATGACCGACGATGATCCTGGTAAACCGGCACACCAATAGCGGAGGGGCGCCCTTCCATGCCACACTGCGGATCAAGCCGACTTTCCGCGTTGGCCTGTTCGATGTAAGGCGCAGGTTGAGAGAGGAGTTCAAGTCGGATTTCACCCGGTATTCCAAGGAGTTCTACATCTCGGACCACACCACGGCCGGCTATCTGGACCAGCGCCTCGTCGAACTGCTGGAACACGACAGCGTCAACATCCGGGACTACCTCAAGGTTTTCCAGCAGCTCTTTCCTCCCGACGCCGGCTACATCCACGACAAGCTCAACTTGCGGACCGAACTTTCCGACCAACAGCGCGCCGTCGAGCCACTAAACGCCGACTCCCACCTCATGTTCATGGGGGGCGGACTGCGGAACTGCGCGTCGTACGAGCTGCCTGGAAACGAGCCGGTTTGGTTCGTAGAGCTGGACGGGGTCCATTCGGGCGGCACCCGGAGTCGGCGCACGACGGTGATTGCATACAACGGCGAGGAGGATGTCGCCCGGGCGCAGCTACAGGTGGCGGCGTCGCCGCACTCCATCGACGCCCAGAACCTGCGTGACCCGCGTATCGGCCTCATCAGCCAGCTACAAAGGCTGGCGCAGGAACACCAGGTGTCATTCGGCCGTTTCGACCTGTCCCTTCCCGCGAACGAGCGCCATGCAGGCCTGACGGTTAACGAGTACGAAACCCTGCTCATGACCCACGATCTTCGGGATGTGCTGAAAAATCCCCTTCGTTTCATGGCGCGGATAGGCAAGGAGGCAATCCAGGCGCCCCTGGCCATCCCGACCAAGGCCCTCAACTATGCGCAGTACGACGCCGTGCAGATCTTCAACGAGATCGTGGATCGGGTAGGCGTCCGGCGTTCCGTGGTGGAGCTGCTCGTCAACCGGGCGCTGGCAATTCCGTTTGCCCATTTTCTGCGGATGAAGCGGGAGATCAGCCTGCCGATTCTGGACCGCCGAGGCGAAGGGATCGGTGAGATCGGCTGGGGCACCTACCAGAGCCCGATTCTGGTCCAATGGAAGGTCGCCGGTGGTCAGACTCGGACGCTGAATGTAAGGTTGGTGCGGTTCGTGTAGCGACGGCGACTCCATCACGCCTTGAGTTTTTCCGCTTGTCCGAGTTTCGGTAGTTCGCAAAACCTGTCATCGGTATAAGATGGGCACCGTGCGGGCGTGTCCGGTTCGCAGAGAGGCGGCCAGGACAACCCTCACGAGAATTCGACCCAGGGATCTGTAATGCGATTGGATCGATACATTGACCTCATTCTCCGCCGCCGGTGGCTGGTCGTCGGAGTCGCATTGGTCATCATATTGATCCTTGCCTCGGGCGCTCCAGGCATCCTGGTCACCAACGACTACCGCGTCCTTTTCAGCGAAGACAACCCGCAACTGAAGGCGTTCGATGCGCTGGGGAACACCTACGCCTCGCCCAACACGGCCATGATCGCCGTGGCCCCTCGGGAAGGATCGGTGTTTACGCGCGAGGTCCTGGGCGCCATCGAGGAATTGACCGAAGCCGCTTGGCGCACGCCCCACTCCATCCGGGTGGATTCGCTTACGAACTACACCCACAGCGAGGCTCTTGGAGAGGACGACCTGGCGGTCGGGCCGCTTGTCGAGGGTGCCGCCACATTGAGCGACGCCGACTTGGCGCGGGTCGAGTCGATCGCGCTGGAGGAGGTGGGCGTGGCCGGCCGCCTGGTCTCCACCGACGGACGCGTGGGCGGACTCACCATCAACTTCCTGCTGCCCGAAAATTCGGACCTGGGAGTGATCGAAATTACCGATCACATCAACGGACTGCTCACCGAGGCCCGGAAACGCCATCCCGATATCTCCTACTACCTGACCGGCGACGTGGTCATGAATCGAGTGCTCGCCGAGGCGACCGCAACCGACATGCAGACTCTGGTGCCGATCGTGTTCCTGATCATCATCGTGAGCTCGGCTTTGCTGTTGAAGTCGGTTTTGGCAACACTGGCGATCGTGGCGGTGGTGGTGCTCGTCATCGTCGGCACCATGGGTTTCGCCGGTTGGACGGACCAGGTCTTCAGCCCTGCCAGCGCCGGCGTGCCGATCATCGTCATGGCCATAGCCGTTGCGCACGCGGTCCACATCGTCACCAGCACCCTGGCTGGGCTCCGGGAGGGGCAGAGCCGGGAGGAGGCGATCCGCAAATCGCTTCGGATCAACGCCTACCCGGTCTTTCTGGCCGCGCTGACGACCACGATCGGATTTCTGAGCCTGAATGCCTCGGAATCGCCTCCCTTCCATGTTCTGGGCAATATGGTGGCTTTTGGCCTGCTGTGCATCTTCGTTTACTCAATGACGTTTCTGCCGGCCGTGCTTTCGATTCTGCCGTTGCACCCGCCACCGACTCCATCCGACCGTCCCGGCTTCTTCGACCGCTTCGGCGCCTTCGTGGTGGAACGGCGCAAGGTCCTGCTGGTAGTGGCCTCCATTGTGACGGTGGTCCTGGTTGCCGGAGTTCCACGAGTCGAGTTGAGCGATAACTGGACGCGTTATTTCGATCAGCGTTACAGTTTCCGCAACGATACCGACTTCGTCATCGAAAACCTGACCGGGCTGGACATGCTCGAGTACTCCCTGGACTCGGGGAGTGAAGGCGGTATCACCGATCCGGCCTATCTGCGCACGGCCGACTCTTTTGCCGAATGGTACCGGGATCAGCCGGAGGTGAACTTCGTTCAGTCGTTTCCCGACGTCATGAAACGCCTGAACAAGAACATGCACGGCGACGACCCTGCTTTCTATCGGATACCGGAGGACCCGGCGCTGGCAGCCCAGAATCTGCTGCTTTACGAGCTGTCGCTGCCGCTTGGCAATGACTTGAATGACCGCATCGACGTCGCCAAGTCGGCCACGCGCATGACCGTGGTGGCCAATGCGTCCGCACGGGGTCTGCGCCAACTGGACCAGCGTGCCCAGGAGTGGGTCAGGGCCAACGCGCCCGGGTTGACCGGAGAAGCATCGGGCGTCACCATGGTCTTCGCCCACTTGGCCCAGAGAAACATCGAGAGCATGCTGCGCAGTACGATTGCGGCCATGGCCCTGATTTCGCTGATCCTTGTCGGCACGTTCAAGAGCCTGCGCTTCGGTCTGGTCAGCCTGTTTCCCAACTTCATTCCCGCGGCCATGAGCTTCGGTCTGTGGGGCTACCTGGTGGGCCAGGTAGGTCTTTCCGCTTCGGTTGTCTGCGCCGTGGCATTCGGCATCGTAGTGGACGACACCATCCATTTCATGAGCAAGTACCTGGAAGCCCGCCGCAGGGGCGCCTCCGCACCCGAGTCCGTGCGTGCCACCTTCCGGACCGTCGGTCATGCCTTGTGGACCACGACCGCGGTTTTGTCGGCAAGTTTTCTGGTGTTTGCTTCATCGGGATTTCAGGTCAGCTCCGTGCTGGGCCTGCTGGTCGCCATCACGCTGGGGTTTGCGCTTCTGGCCGATTTCCTGCTGCTTCCGCCCCTGCTGATGGCCATCGATGGAGACAAAAGATGAATCATCTCTACATCCGCCGTCGGCCATTCCTGTATTGCACGACCTGTCTGGCCCTTTGGGCGTTATTGTTCGCCTGGACTCCGTCGTTGAGCCAGGAGGCGGACCCAGAGGCCCGAGGCCTCAAAATCGCGCAGGACGCGCGTGAGCGCGGCGATGGCTTCGGTGATTTCAGCGCCCGCCAGACCATGGTGCTTCGCAACCGGGGAGGGCAGGAGAGTCGGCGCCAGTTGCGTTTGCAGGTTTTGGAGGTGCCGGGAGAGGGAGATAAGAACCTGTTCGTGTTCGACGAGCCGCGCGACGTGAAGGGAACCGCGTTGCTGATCCACTCCCACAGGGAGAAAGATGACGAACAGTGGCTCTATCTGCCTGCGCTGAGACGGGTCAAGAGGATCAGCTCGTCGAACCAGTCCGGCTCCTTCATGGGCAGTGAATTCGCTTATGAAGACATGGGGACCCCGGAGGTAGAGAAGTTTACCTATCGTTATTTGCGGGAGGAGCCCTGCGGGGATCTGACCTGCACGGTCTCGGAACGCATTCCGGTGAACCCACGGTCCGGCTACAGCCGCCAGTTGGTCTGGCAGGACCGGGACGAATTGCGCGTCTGGAAGGTCGACTACTACGATCGCAAGAACGCCCACCTGAAGACACTTTCGGTTGCAGACTACCGCCAGTATCTGGACCGCTACTGGTATGCGGGCAAGATGACGATGGTCAATCACATCACCGGCAAGAGCACGACTCTGACGTGGACGGAATTTCAATTCCAGAACAATCTGAACGAGAACGACTTCACACGAACAGGGCTGAGACGAATCCGTTGATGAGGTGGCGCGCAGCCCATATCCACATCGTTCTGGTTTCGATTTGGATGGCCTTGTTCGGGGTGGCGCCAGGGTTTCCAGCTCCGCTCATTGACTTCGATGCTTCCGGACGCCTGAGACTGGAAAGCCGCTGGCATCCCCAGTCCGGAACCTTTCCGGAGCAGAGCGGGCATGCCAGCGGCCTGGTAGCGGAACCGGAATTCCATCTTGAAGACACCCGTGGCCGCAGCCTCACCCTGACTCCTTTTTTCCGCTACGACAGCGCCGACCCTCGCCGAACCCATTTCGACCTGCGCGAAGCCTATCTGCTGTTGTTCGGCCAGGGCGGCAGCGGTGAATGGGAGTTGCGACTAGGGGTCGACCGGGTGTTCTGGGGCGTGGCGGAATCGCGCCACCTGGTCGATATCGTCAACCAGACCGATCTGATCGAACATCCTGACGAAGAGGAAAAGCTGGGCCAGCCCATGGCCCATCTCACCTGGTCCGCAGATTGGGGGGTGGTCGAGGTTTTCGGCCTGCCCTATCACCGCACCCGCACGTTCCCGGGACCCGGGGGCCGCCTGCGCTACTCGCTGGCCGTCGACACGGACAATCCTCTCTACGAGAGCCGCGCCAACCAGTGGCACTTTGATGTCGCAGCCCGTTACAGCCACAGTTTCGGCCCCCTGGACATCGGCGCCAGCGTCTTTGACGGCACCAGCCGCGAACCCTTTCTGCAACCGGATTTGAACTCGGGTGGGGTTCCTGTCTTGCGGCCCTACTACGAGCAGATCCGCCAGTTGGGTCTGGACGCTCAGCTTACGCTCGGCGCCTGGCTGCTCAAGCTCGAAACGATTCAGCGGTCCGGCGCGCGCAACCTTCGGGGGGTGAAGCAGAACTACGGAGCCATGGTCTCCGGTTTTGAATACACCTTCTATTCGGTCTGGGGATCGGCCCACGACATCAGTCTTCTGGGCGAGTGGAACTACGACGGGCGGGGAGGCAACGCAACCAATTTCTTCGACAACGACGTGTTCGTGGCCGCGCGCTGGGCGCCGAACGACGTCCAGGGAACGGAGTTGCTGGCCGGCATCATGTTCGATGCGACCCGTTCCTCGCAGGTGGTGACCCTGGAATTCAACCGGCGTATTACGGATCGCTGGTCGCTCAGCGTGGAATCGATCGCGTTTCCCCGCGTGGACGAATCCGACATCCTCCATCAGACACGGCGCGACAGCTTCCTTTCGTTCAGCGTTATCTACAATTTCTAGCCGGCATTCACCAGGAACTCGACTGGGTGGAATGGACGTGATCGGGCGTCTTGCAGCTCATGCCCTCCTCTACTGCCGGCCCGCCGAACCTCGTTCCAGCGCACGGGAATACACTTCGATCCTCACCGTTCAGCATGCGAAAGGGTTGGCTGCATGCGGCTGCGCGGTACCGGGCAGGCTGCGGGAGACCGCCTTGAACAGGGTTGTCAAGGCCGAATTCGACCGTGCCAGAATGCTGGTC